>JALLOM010000207.1 GCA_027717865.1 Acidobacteria bacterium AH-259-O06
TCATACTTTAGAATTCGTGCCGCCAGTGTCTCTTCCGTATCATCATTCAAAACCGGTACTGAATGCTGCAAGATAATGGGACCGTGATCAGGTTCTTCGTCCACAAAGTGAACGGTACACCCACTGATCTTCACACCCCAATTAAGCGCGTCTCGCTGGCCGTGCAAGCCGGCAAAGGAGGGAAGCAGGGAGGGATGAATGTTGAGGATTCGATTTGGGTGTTGGCGCACAAACCAGGGACTCAAAAGCCGCATAAAACCGGCCAGACAGATGATGTCGACATTGGCAGCTTTCAGCTCTTTGACCACCTGATGATCATAGGCTTCGCGTTCTAAACCCTTCGAGGGGATGCAGATCGTTTTGTAGTTGCGCTCCTGTGCGTGCTTCAGGCCGGGAGCCTCAGGCCGATTGGAGAGCACAAGAGCGATGCGGGCCGGGATCTCCCCCGCCTCGATGGCGTCTGAGAGAGCAAGGAAGTTCGACCCACGGCCGCTCAGGAGGATGGCAACGTTTTTCATAGGTAACGAACTTTTCCCGTGCCCGTGGTGATTTCACCGATCAAATAAAATTGTTGACCGCGGGCCGCAAGGAAATCCTGCACCCGATCTGCCCGCTCCTTGGTGGCAATGAGAATCATCCCCAGTCCCATGTTGAGGGTTCGATATATTTCATCTGTCTCGACCTTTCCTCGTTCTCGGATAAAGCGAAAGATGGACAGGATTTCCCAAGTGCCACGCTGAACCGCAGCGTCTAAGTGCCTGGGTAAGACCCGGGCCAGATTTTCCGTAATTCCTCCACCCGTGATGTGCGCCAACCCGTGCAGGTCGTCACTTCGAATGAGCTCTTTGATCACGGGTAGGTAGTTGCGGTGAGGAATCAGCAATTCCTCACCCACTGTCTTTCCTAACTCTTCAACATACGTGTCGATCTTGAGCTTTTCCTGCTCAAAAAAGAGCTTTCTTACCAGAGAATAGCCGTTGGTGTGAAGTCCCGAGGAGGGTAGGCCCATTAGAATGTCTCCCTCTTCGACATCACCAGTTCTAAACAGCTTAACTTCATCGGCGATACCCACCATGAAGCCCACCAGATCGTATTCACCTGCCGGGTAAAAGCCGGGCATTTCGGCTGTTTCCCCACCCAGAAGAACACACTGAGACTGTTTACAGCCCTGTACCAGCCCCTTGACGATCTGCTCCACTGCGGCCGGTTGAAGTTTCCCCATACCGATATAGTCGAGAAAGAACAGCGGAAAGGCCCCCTGAACCAGAATGTCATTGGTGCAGTGGGAAACGAGGTCGATCCCAACAGTGTTGTGAATACCGGTTAGAAAGGCGATCTTCAGTTTGGTCCCAACACCATCGGCACTGGACACGAGAATGGGCTTTAGGAGGTTGCTCAAATCGAGTCGGTACAGACCCGCAAATGCCCCGATTTCGCTGATAACAGACGAGTTGAAGGTGGACCGTGACAGCTCTTTGATGCGTTTCTTGGCCTCATTGGCTCGGTCAATATCAACACCGCTCTCGCGGTAGGTGAGACTCTGAGCTTTTGAGCTATTGAGCTTTTGAGCCTTTGAGCTTTTGAGCTTCGTCATGACGCTTCTGGATTCTGACTCCTGGCTCCTGACTCCTGGCTCCTGACTCCTGTCTCCTGTCTCCTGTCTCCTGTCTCCTGTCTCCTGACTCCTGTCTCCTGACTCCTGTCTCCCGTCTCCTGTCTCCTGACTCCTGTCTCCCGTCTCCCGTCAGCCCTCAGCCTTGCTCGAGACCTCTTGCAGCTGGAAGAGCGGTTCGTGAGGCTCTTCACCGGAGATAGAAATCGGATATTTCTCATCGAAGCAAGCCGAGCAGAAGTTGTGCTCATCAGAAACCGCGCTTTTCATTCCCTCCGGGGAAAGGTAGGCAAGAGTGTCCGCGCCGGTGAATTTAAGGATCTCCTCTACAGTTTTATTGGCTCCGATGAGTTCCGCGTGAGTCGGCGTATCGATGCCATAGTAGCAGGGAGAAATCGTGGGAGGCGAACTGATCCGCAAGTGGACTTCCCGGGCTCCGGCTGATCGAACCATCTCCACGATCTTTCTACTGGTGGTTCCCCGAACAATGGAGTCGTCGATCAGAACAATTCTTTTATTCTCAAGTAACTCTCTGACGGGATTCAGCTTAACTTTAACACCAAAGTGACGGATAGCCTGCTTGGGTTCAATGAAGGTGCGGCCCACATAGTGATTACGTATTAAACCGAATTGGAAAGGAATCTGCGATTGATCCGAGTAACCCAAGGCGGCGGTCACTCCAGAGTCGGGAACGGGTACCACCAGGTCTGCCTCCACTGGGGCTTCTCGGGCCAGTTGTCGACCCAGCAAATAACGACTTTGGTGAACACTTCTCTCAAACACCTTGCTGTCGGGGCGGCTGAAATAAACATGCTCGAAGATGCAGTACGAGTGTGCAGGGGCGGGCGGGAGGAAAGAGGAATGCAATTGCCCATCCTCTATTTTCAGAACTTCGCCAGGAATCACATCCCGAACATATTTCGCCCCAATTAGGTCAAACGCACACGTTTCCGATGCCAGCGTGTAGGAATTATCCAGCTGGCCAAGACAAAGCGGCCGAACTCCAAAAGGATCCCGAATGGCATAAAGCTGTTGAGGTGTTTGTAACAACATGGAGTAAGCGCCTCGAATTTGACGAAGAACTTCTCGGAGAGCTCGGCTTAGGTCTTCCTCAGAGCATCGGGCAAGCAGGTGCAATACGACCTCAGTGTCACTGGTGGATTGAAAGATGGCTCCTTCGCCTTCTAATTTTTGGCGAAGTTGCTTGCTGTTGATCAGATTCCCGTTGTGCGCCAGCGCAATTGCTCCGCGCCAGGACTCCGAGACAATCGGCTGGGCATTATCCAGAGAGGTTTCACCGCTGGTCGAATAGCGCACATGTCCGATGGCGGAGTCTCCCACCAGTTTGCTAAGTTTCTTATCGTCGAAGACGTCGGCGACATAACCCATGCCCTTCTCTTGATAGAGCCTTGATCCGTCTGAGCTGACAATCCCAGCAGACTCCTGTCCCCGATGTTGAAGAGCATATAAGCCGAGGTAAGTGTGTTGGGCAGCCTCTTGATGAGCGGCGATCCCAAACACCCCACACTCGTCATGAAACTTGTCTTCTTCCAATTCTCTATTCAATTCCAAAAACCCTGTCTAAGGAAGTGTTCCACTCTCGGAGTATAGTTGGGATGGGGATAGAGATCAAAAGTTGCTCGTTTACCGATAATTGAAAGTCTTCATGGGCAACTGTCCCCAATCTCGTGACCGGAAGACTGGAAACTGCTTGTAAAAACTCGGCCTCTTCCTTCTTCTTCACCGAGACCACAACACGGGTGGGCGCTTCGCTGAAAAGGTAGTAATCAGGGCGAAGCGATGTGCTCGCTTCAACCTGAAGACCACAGCCGGGCGCCAAACAGCATTCCGCTAACGCAAGGGCAAGCCCTCCTTCAGAGACATCGTGGGCGGATTCGATCAGTCCCTTGCGGATTAGTTCAAGGAGCCCATCTTGCAGGACTTTTTCTTGGCTTGGATCGACGGTGGGGCAGGGTCCGCAAAGGGGTAAGCCAACCTGTTCCAGATAGATACTGCCGCCCAGTTCGGCTCGGGTTTCGCCCAACAGGTAGACCTCATCTCCGGCATCCTTAAAATGGGATTCTCGCGCAAACTGCAGATCATCAATTTTCCCTACGATGCCCAGTACCGGAGTTGGAAAAACAGCGGCTCCATTGGTTTCGTTGTAAAAGCTCACATTTCCCCCGGTTATGGGAGTGTCAAAGGTTTTACAGGCCTGAGCAATGCCCTCCACGGTTTCGATAAATTGCCACATTACCTCCGGATTTTCCGGACTGCCGAAATTTAGGCAATTGGTCGCAGCAAGTGGGCGAGCGCCGGAACAGGCCACGTTGCGGCAGCTTTCGGCCACGGCCAGCATGGCACCCATGCCGGGATCCAGATAGCAGTAACGGCTGTTTCCGTCCAGGCTTATAGCCAGTCCACCTCGAGTTCCCTTCAGGCGAAGTACTGCAGCATCACTTCCCGGCACGACGACCGTATTAGTGCGAACCATATGGTCGTATTGCTGGTAGACCCAACGGCGACTGCACAGGTGGGGGGATTTCAGCATTTCTAACATCAGCGTGTTGTAGTCGGAAGGCTGGGGAAAATCCAGGTCCTGCCAGCGAATGAGCTCAGACAGATATCGAGGCTTTTCAGCCGGGCGGTGGTACTGAGGAGCCTCATCAGCTAAAGACCTGTTGGGAATCTCCACAATTTTCTGGCCTTTGTTATAGACGACTAGATTGGGGCATTCACGCACTTCTCCGATGACGACCGCTTCAAGATCCCATTTGCCAAAGATTCGAAGAAGTTCTTCTTCCCTTCCTTTTTGGCCCACGAGTAACATTCGCTCCTGCGATTCCGAGAGCATAATCTCGTACGGACTCATGTTCTCCTCGCGTTGGGGAACACGAGCTAACTCGATCTCAACACCCGTTCCTCCGCGACTTCCCATCTCACAGGTAGAACAGGTCAGGCCGGCTCCGCCCATATCCTGGATACCGACTACCACCCCGGCTTTCATGGCTTCCAGACAAGCTTCCAGGAGAAGTTTCTCCAAAAAGGGATCACCCACCTGGACGTTAGGACGTTTCGACTGGGAGTCCTCACTGAATTCTTCGGAGGCCATTGTCACGCCGTGAATTCCATCACGTCCCGTCCTGGCACCGACATAGATCACTGGGTTCCCTACCCCGGAAGCTTTCGCCCGACAGATCTGATCCACGGGAGCGACACCCAAACAGAAAACATTCACGATCGGATTGTGGCTGTAGCGTTCTTGAAAATAGATCTCTCCTCCCACAGTGGGAATTCCGATGCAGTTACCATAGCCTGCAATCCCAGCGACGACTCCTTCCATAATCAGTTGATTAGCCGGTTGCTCCAAGGGTCCAAAATGCAAAGAATTCAATAGAGCAATCGGCCGCGCTCCCATGGTGAAGATGTCGCGAATGATTCCGCCAACTCCGGTTGCAGCTCCCTGATAGGGTTCGATAAAGGAGGGGTGGTTGTGTGATTCAATCTTAAAGACTGCGGCAAGCCCTTCTCCGATATCTATGACGCCGGCATTTTCACCCGGACCCTCAATCACTTGTGGGCCCTTTGTCGGAAGCTTCCTAAGGTGCGGGCGCGAGCTCTTATAGCTGCAATGCTCTGACCACATCACCGAGAAAATGCCTAATTCTGTCAGATTCGGCTCACGCCCCAGACGCTTCTTGATCCGCTCGTATTCTTCCAGGGTAAGTCCGTGGCTTTCAATAAGGTCGAGGGTCATCTCCACTCGAGTGCTACTTCTCCTGATTTATCATTGATTGGAAGATAGAACGGCCGTCTTTGGAACCTAGCAGAGGCTCGGAGGCACGTTCAGGATGGGGCATCAGGGCCATGACATTTCCTTCGCGATTCCTCACTGCAGCGATACTGTGCACTGACCCATTGGGATTGGCCTCAGGGGTGATATTCCCGTCCGGATCGCAATAGCGAAAGACGATTTGTTCGTTTTCCTGGAGTTGCACTAATTCATCCGGAGAGATAAAGAAATTCCCATCGTTATGGGCAATCGGGAGCCTCAAGATCTGCCCTTTTTTACAAGCGGTTGTGAATGGCGTCTCACCGTTTTCGGTGCGCAGGTGAACGTGCCGGCAAATAAATTTGAGGCCGGCGTTGCGCAGCAGGACTCCTGGCAGCAATCGGGCCTCCTGCAGGATTTGAAAGCCATTGCAGATACCCAGAACCAGTTTTCCGTCCCTGGTGTGTCGGTGCACACTCCCCATGATAGGAGAAAACTTAGCGATGGCACCACAGCGCAAGTAATCTCCGTAAGAAAATCCACCCGGTATGATAATGGCGTCCACGTTTTGGAGGTCGGTATCCTGATGCCACAAAAAGACGGTCTCCTGTCCCATCGCATGCTTGAGCGCGTGGTAGGTATCGTGATCGCAATTTGAGCCGGGGAAGATAATCACTCCGAACTTCATGAAATGTCTTCTATTTCAAAGCTTTCAATGATCGGATTCGACAGTACCTCTCGTGCAATCTCTTCGACAAGTTGGCGAATGGTCTGCTCATCCTTAGGACTATCGAACTCTACCTCGAAGTATTTGCCCTGGCGGACTTTACTGACCTCGAGATGTCCCATCTTATTAAGAGAACGACGGATTGTCTGTCCCTGTGGGTCAAGCACTCCTTCCTTTAGCTGAACAATGACTTTGGCTTTCATCCCACGGATCCCATCCCACGGATTTCATCCCAC
>JALLOM010000208.1 GCA_027717865.1 Acidobacteria bacterium AH-259-O06
AATTGTAAAGATGAAAAGATTTTTTGTCTGTTCAGTGCTGGTTTTGTTTGGCCTGAGCGGTGTTTTCCTCTGGTCTCAAGAGTGGCAACTCGTGGCCACGTTGACCAGCGACGTCTCGGAAGGGGAAACGCTGCTCAGCGTTGATTGGGTGGACACCGGGACGGCAGGCCACTTAGTCCTGATTGAATCACGAGACGGCGAAGTAACGGAAACCGGCGAGATCGAGCACATCTACGGCAACTACCTGGTCTTGAAGGACCGGCTGAAGAACGACTTTGTGGCCGGCTCCAAGATCTACCAGTAGCCATTGCCGGCTGTCAGCTGTCAGCTGTTTCGTGGATGGTGGTGAGCTTCACGATCTCGTAGTTCTTGAACCCGCGTGGGATCCGTATTTGAACCTCGTCACCCTCGTCGTGTCCTATCAGACTCTTCCCAATTGGGGAACTGGTTGAAATCAATCCTTTACCTACGTCGGACTCCTCACTGCTAACTAGTCGGTAGGTCACTTCTTTTCCCGTGTTCAAATCCAAAAGCACCACCGTGGAACCATACGAGACCTTGTCGGTTGGGATCTTGTTGAGATTGATCATGGAAAGCTTAGCAAGGCGCTGACGCAGCTGCGCTAGTTGCGCTTGAAGATAGGATTGTCTTTCTTTCGCGGTTTGGTACTCGGCATTTTCGCGCAGATCTCCGAGCTCCAAAGCTTGCCTCAGGGCTTTTGGAATCTCGTCTCTTAGTTCTCTGTTCAGTTTGCGTATCTCGTTTTCCAATTTCTTCTTGGCTTCTTTCAAAAGCTCACCGCCTCACTTGCCAGGTGTAAAAAGGTCCCCGGAAAAATTCCGAGATAAAGGGTTCCCACCACCATAATCGCAATAACGATGCGCACCGGTGTAGGAACAATGATTGGAGTGCCTTCATCCTTCGACTCCCCCATATACATCAATACGATCACCCTTAAATAATAGTAAATTCCAATTGCCGAAGCGATCACGGCGATCACGACCAGCCAGTACATCTCGCTTTGCATGGCTGCGGCAAAGAGGAACAACTTTCCCATAAATCCCCCTGTGGCCGGGATTCCCGCCAAGGAAATCAAAAAAACGGAAAGCGTGATACTCAAAAACGGATACCGATAACCAAGGTCGCTGTAGTCATCAATGCCGATATACTTTTCGCCTTCACGCCCAATGGCCTGCACCACGGCGAAAGCTCCTAGAGTCATGAAAGCGTACGCCACCAGGTAAAAAAGGATACTTTGGGCACCCAGCCGATTGTGGGCCGTGAGTCCCACCAGCAGGTACCCGGCATGAGCGATCGACGAGTAGGCTAACATTCGTTTGATGTTCGTTTGCGCTAAGGCGGCAATGTTTCCAATCGCCATCGTCAGGACGGCTGAGACCCACAAGATGGCCTGCCAGTGTTGGCTAAGCTCGGGAAGGACCTGATAGAGAACTCGCACAAGTGCCACAAATGCCGCCGCTTTGGATCCTACGGCCAGGTGGGCTGTAATCGGAACAGGTGCGCCTTCATATACATCGGGAGTCCACACGTGGAAGGGGGCCAGAGCGGCCTTGAAGCCGAAGCCCACAACCATCAGACCTAACCCCAGGAAGAGTGTAGGTGGATAATTCTCGGAGGCTTCTATCACCTGAGCGATCTTCAAATATTTCGTTGATCCGGCTGCGCCGTAGACAAAAGCAATTCCATACAGAAGGAAGCCACTGGAAAAGGCTCCGAGGAGAAAATACTTCAAGGCGGATTCGGTCGACTTCATCTCCCCTTCTTTGAAACCCGCCAGTACGTAGGTTGAGATGGAGAGGACCTCCAGGCCCAAAAAAGTCATGATCAGGTCAGCACTGGTGGCCATCAATAACATACCCACGGTCGCAAAAAGAAGAAGGGAGAAGAACTCACCATATGGAAGCTTTTCCCGCTCCAGATAATTTATGGAGACCAAAACGATGGCTGCACTTGCGAACAGAAAGAGAATTTTGCAAAACTGCCCGAAATAGTCCTGAAAAATCATTCCAAAAAACGCCAGGCCCGTTGCTCCGCATTGTGCACTCACGCAGATCAAAGCTAAGACCATTCCAAATAGGGCAACAAATCCAAGCGCACTCTGGCGCGCCTTGGGAGTAAAAGGGATAAGGATCATGATCAGGATCCCAAACAGGGACAGGATGATTTCGGGTAACACAGCAGTGTAGTTAATGTCCACTGTACTCAACTCGGTAGATTTGAGGTTCACGAACGTGTTCTATTCGATCCACAACTTTTTGAACGGAGGTGTCCATCTTGCGAAGAAAAGTGCTGGAGTAAAGGCCCATCCACAAGGCCAAAATGACGATTGGCACTAATATAAGAATTTCTCGCCAATTAAGATCGGGTAAGGCAAGGTTTTTCTCGTTCTGTAAAGTTCCCATGAAAACTCGTTGATACATCCACAACATGTAAACGGCGGAAAGCACTATACCGGAAGCAGCGAAAGCGGCACGGCCGGCATTTTCCAGGAAGGTACCCTGCAGAATGAGAAATTCGCCAACAAATCCGTTCAGACCGGGAAGCCCAATGCTGCTCAGAGCGATGACCATGAAAAAGGCGGCGTAGCAGGGCATTACGTGAGCCAAGCCACCGAAATCTTCAATCAAGTGGGTATGGCGACGATCGTAAATCATTCCCACTAGGAGGAAAAGAGCTCCTGTGGAAACACCATGATTCAGCATTTGATAAGTCGCACCCTCAATGGACTGGAAATTAAAAGCGAAAATGCCCAAAACAACAAAACCGAGGTGACTGATCGAGGAATAAGCGACAAGTTTTTTTATATCCGGTTGCACCATAGCCACCAATGCGCCATAGATGATCCCAATAATGGCTAGAAGGGAAATGGCCGGTGCCAGCTGTACGGACACTGCAGGAAACATCGGTAGACAGAATCTGAGAAGACCATAGATTCCCATCTTGAGCAAAATACCGGCAAGAAGTACCGAGCCGGCAGTTGGCGCTTCGACGTGAGCATCAGGAAGCCACGTGTGGAAAGGGAAAAGCGGGACTTTGACGGCGAAGGCCAAGAAAAAAGCCAGAAAAAGAAGACGTTCGGCCAACGGTGAAAGTACAATTTCACCACTGGAAAGCTTCTGGGTAATCTCTACTAAGTCAAAGTTTTGGGCTTCATTGAAAAAGTAAAGCGAGATAATGGCGGCCAGCATGAGCAAGGAACCAGCCATGGTGTAAATAAAGAATTTGACAGCTGCGTAGATGCGACGCTCACCCCCCCAAACGCCGATCAAAAAGTACATGGGGACCAGCATGACCTCCCAAAAGACGTAAAAGAGGATCAGATCAAGTGAGATGAACACCCCAATCATACCCACTTCAAGCAGCAGCATAAAAAACATGTAAGATTTCACTTTCTCTTCGATGCTCCAGCTGGCGAGTACGGCCACAGGCACCAGAAAGGTGGTCAAAATCACTAAAAAAAGACTGATGCCATCTATCCCTACGTGGTAGCGAACGTGCACCCCCCCCACATCAAACCAGGATATGTCCTGGACAAATTGCATGGTGTCGATCTCGGAGTCAAAGTGGGATACCAGAAGTAGAGAGCAAAGAAAGGTGAGGGTGGTGAAGAACAGAGCAGTGCCTCTTAACAGATGAATCTTCCTGCTGGGAACAAAGGCAACCATGGAAGCCCCCGCTGCGGGGATCAACAGCAAAGCGGTTAACAGCACTTCAGTTTCAAGCATTGCGCTAGAAGGAGGTCAAGTAGTAATAGAGAAAGATTAAGATTGCCCCACCCAGGATCCAAGTCGCATACACGCGAGCGTAGCCACTTTGTATGCGCTTGAGCGCGTGGCTCCATGTTTGCATCAGGGAAGCGGTTCCATTGACCAGCCCATCAATGACATTCACATCGATGTTCTCCCAAAGGATCTTCCGGGAGAATCCGCGAATGGATCGCACTAGCATCCAATCGTAGATTTCATCAACGAAAAACTTCCTCCAAATCAGCTGATACAGCAGGGAAAAGCGGTTGGCGAGACGCTCGGTGATCTGCCGGTCCCTGATGTACAGTTGGTAGGCGGCCGCGATGCCGAAGAACGTCACGAGGATCGCTATCAACGCGAGGTGACTCTCAGAAAAATGACCGTGTTCCTCAACTGAGGCCGGTTCCGGCATATACCGGAACGACGGCGCCAAGAATCCTTCCAGGCGGTTTGTCCCGAGATATTTTGGGAGCCCAACAAACCCCGCGACTATGGAGAAAAAGGCCAGGATCATGAAAGGCACCTTGATTAGCGAGGAAGGCTCCGTTGGAGAATGAGGGGTGCTCTCATGATGCGCCTCCTCAAATCGGTCCGCTCCGTAAAAAACCAGAAAAATCAAGCGAAACATATAAAAGGCGGTTAATCCGGCTACAAGGACTCCCACGAACCAAAAGGCTCCATTTCCAAGAGGGCTGCTGTAAGCCTTCCAGAGAATTTCCTCCTTGGAAAAGAATCCTGAAAATAGGGGCACACCGGCAATCGCGAGAGTTGCAATCCACATGGTGTAGAAGGTCACGCGTAAGTATTTTCTTAATCCTCCCATCTTCATGAGATCCTGTTCGTGATGCAGCGCCAAAATCACACTTCCGGAGCCAAGGAAGAGAAGCGCCTTGAAGAACGCATGGGTCATCAAATGAAAAATACCCGCACTGAATGCTCCCACTCCTACAGCCAAAAACATGTAGCCCAGCTGGCTGATCGTCGAATAAGCAAGAACTTTTTTGATGTCCCGTTGAGCCGTGGCGATCAGTGCCGCCAGCAGAGCAGTGGAAATGCCCACTGCTGCAACAATGAAGAGCGTCTCGGGAGCTCGGGTATAAAGTGGAGCCGAACGGGCAATCATATACACTCCCGCCGTGACCATGGTCGCCGCATGAATCAGAGCACTGACCGGTGTGGGTCCCTCCATCGCATCAGGGAGCCAGACGTACAAGGGAATTTGCGCGCTCTTACCCGTAGCCCCAATAAACAGTAACAAGGTAATGGCTCCCAAGACCCCGAAACCAGCTGTGGGTTCCGGGAATTGATCAGAAACTGTCCGAAAAACGGTGAGGTATTCCAGACTTCCAAACTGACGGAAGATCAGAAAAATTCCTATGATGAAACCAACATCTCCGATTCGGTTGACGATAAAGGCTTTTTTGGCGGCATCGCCGGCACTTCTCTTTTCAAAGTAGTATCCGATGAGCAGGTAAGAACAGAGACCAACCCCTTCCCAACCTACAAACATCAGCAGATAGTTGTCGGCCAGAACCAGCACACTCATCATGAAAATAAAAAGATTCAGGTAGGAGAAATAACGGTAGTAACCCTCCTCTCCTGCCATGTACTCCACGGAGTAAACATGGATGAGGAACCCCACACCTGTGACGACCAAAATCATGACCATCGAGAGGGGATCCAGAAGAAAAGAAAATTCGGAAACGAGGTTTCCAGATTGGATCCAGGTGAAAAGGCTGCGGGAGATAGTTCTTTTGTCGACTGGCAGTTGGATGAATTCCCAGAAAGTGAGCAGGCAGATCAAAAAGCTCAAACCCACGGTTGAGCAGGAAAGCCAAGCAATGACTTGGCGAGAGAAACGCCGGCCAAAGATGCCATTAATAGCAAAACCGAACAGGGGGATTAAAATCAAAACCCAGTAATTTTCCAGCATTTCCTACCACTTCATCGTGTTGGCTTGATCAACGTCAAGCGTATCGGTGCGCCGAGACAAGAGAACGATCAGTGCCAAACCAACTGCCGCTTCGGCAGCGGCGACGGTCATTACAAAGAAGACAAAAATCTGCCCATCCACCTGGTTCAGAAAGCGGGAGAAAGTGATAAAAGTCAGATTCACCGCATTGAGCATTAACTCCACGCACATGAACATGGTGATCACGTTCCGACGAATGATCACCCCCAAGGCTCCGATCGCAAAAAGAATTGCCGCTAAAGCAAGATAATGAGTGGCTGGAACCATGCTTTTAGTCGGGCCGTTTGGTTAAAACCACCGCTCCGAGAACAGCTGCCAATATAAGAATTGAAGTGACCTCAAAGGGAAGTAGGTAATCCTGAAATAAGGAGCGAGCGAGGGTCTGAGTATCTACACCCGGCGCAGAGGACCAATCGGTTTGGTCGACTAAGGAGACGGGAAAAGCCCGCAGAAGAAGGAAGGCAAAAAGGGCTGCCAAGGGAAGCGCCAGAATAGAAATTTTCTTGAGGCGATTCGGGGGAAAAATTTCAGATTCCGGGTCTAGAAGCATGATCACGAAGAGAAATAAGACCAT
>JALLOM010000209.1 GCA_027717865.1 Acidobacteria bacterium AH-259-O06
GTTTCTGCCGGACTTCATGCAGGAAGACCCCACTGCCAGAAAGCGCTTTCTGCGCGAAGCCAAGTCGGCTGCTGCACTGGATCATCCTTTTATTTGCAAGATCTACGAGGTGGGTGAAGCTGAGGGCAGAGACTTCATCTCCATGGAGTACGTGCAGGGCGTGACCCTGAAGGAGAAGTTAGCAAAAGGTCCTCTTGCTCTCAAGGATGCACTTCAGAAAGCCACGGAGATTGCGGAAGCCCTGGAAGCAGCACACAAGCAGAACATCGTCCATCGGGATTTAAAACCCTCGAACATCATGCTGATGCCTGAAGGGCATGTCAAAGTCATGGATTTCGGACTGGCCAAGCAGCTTATTCCTGCTGAAGGGATCGGCAGTGGGGAGGAGACACTCAGTGCCAGTCTGACCAAAACGGGTACGACGTTGGGCACACTGGCTTATATGTCGCCTGAGCAATTGCGAGGGGAAGAAGTGGACACACGATCCGACGTGTTCTCCTTTGGTGTGGTGCTCTACGAAATGATCACAGGCGCCCATCCCTTCCGGAAGCATCAGCAGATGGAGACGGCCAGTGCCATTCTGAGAGACGACCCGTCACCTTTGAGCGAGTATGTCGCGGAGCTTCCTGAAGGACTCGAACAGACGGTCGAGAAGATGCTGGCCAAGCAGGCCGACGACCGCCACGAGTCGGCCCGGGAAGTGCGGGTGGACCTAGAGCAGCCAGTCGGGGCCGTCCCATTCATTCCGGCTCGGCGCAGGCTCACTCTAGATGTGGGCAGATGGCGTGATTGGCTGGCACGGTTCGTGCGAGTAAGCAGTGCCCCACGGATTCAATCCTTGGCGGTGCTGCCACTGGACAACCTCATGGGTGACGCCGGGCAGGAATACTTTGTGGACGGGATGCACGAGGCCCTCATCACCGATCTGTCGAGGATCGGTGCTTTGAAGGTCATCTCACGCAGATCAGTGATGCGCTACAAAGAAACGGACAAGTCGATTCCGCAGATTGCCCGCGAGCTGGGTGTAGACGCCGTCATTGAAGGCTCGGTGCTGCGTGCAGGTGATCGGGTGCGAATTACGGCCCAGCTCATCCATGGCACGACCGATGAGCATTTGTGGGCAGAGAGTTATGCCCGAGACCTGCATGACGTGCTAACGCTCCAAGCTGAGGTTGCCCGGGCCATTGCCCAGGAGATTCAGGTTGCGGTGACGCCAGAGGAGACAAGGCGCTTGGCCAGCGCTCATCCGGTCAACCCCGAGGCTTACGAGGCGTATCTCAAGGGCCGGTTTCACTGGTACAAACTTTCTCCAGAGCACTTCGATGCCGCGCTGGAGTACTTCCAGCTTGCCCTGGAGAAAGATCCGAATTACGCTCTGGCGCATCAGGGAATCGCCGACATCTGGCTCTCCCGCGGCGACTCTGGAATCGTATCACCCCGTGAGGCATTTCCGAAAGCGAAAACGGCCCTGTTGAAAGCCATGGAGCTGGATGACACGCTCGCGGAAGTCCACGTCAGTTTGGCTAACCTCAGATTTATCTACGAATGGGACTGGGGTGGTGCCGAGACAGAGTTCCAACGGGCGATCCAGCTCAACCCCAACTATGCGGATGTGCGCTTGTTTTACTCGGATTTCTTAATCTCGATGAGACGTCCGGAGGAAGCGATGGCAGAGATTGAGCGAGCCCTGGAATTGGACCCGTTCAATTTCTTCTTCCAGTGTTTCTTCGGTTGGCACTTGGTGTACTTGCGCCGGTATGATGACGCCATCGCGCGGCTCCGCAAAACACTCAGAACGGAACCAAACTTTTCGTCAGCGCATCTAGGCCTCTGGGGTGCCTTCTACCAAAAGCGAATGTATGAGGAGGCTCTGGCAGAAGCGAAGAAGTTTTTTGCGGTGTTGGGCGAAAGTGAGGTCGCGGAAGCGCTGGCGCACGGCTACGCGGAGTCAGGCTACCCAGGGGCGATGAGCCTGGCGGCGGAGAAGTTGGCGGCGCCTTCAAACCTAACCTATGTTCCGGCCATTCGGATTGCGCGGCTGTATGCTCACGCCGAAGAGAGAGAGCAAGCCCTGGAATGGCTGGAGAAAGCCTACGAACAGCGCGAAACTCCCTTGGTTCATCTCAGTGTAGGTTGGGATTGGGACCCCCTCCGCTCCGACCCTCGCTTCCAAGACCTGCTGCGCCGCATGGGGTTGGAGCCCTAATAGGCAGACAAACTTCACAAGCCCCGTTTTGTCAGTTTTGTTAGTTCCATAGTAGAGACCTAGAGAACTTTCCATTACAGCTATACTCACCCTCATGAAAATACAACACATCAGTGCCGTGACACTGGCCGTCCAGGAGATGGCTCGATCCGTGGACTTCTACAAAAAGCTCGGATTGGAACCTCTATATGGAGGAGAGCATGCCAGCTTTACAAGTTTTCGTGCAGGTGAAGGCTTCATCAACCTCATACTGACCGGCTCCGAGGCTGGAAGATGGTGGGGCCGTGTCATCCTGCGGTTTGTCTACACCGGCATCGGTGCGGGAAAATAGTGGGCGTCTATCGGCCATCCTTGCGGCAGAAGTTCGACTTCGGAGGTTTCCTTCTTCTCGGGATCTCCTTCCTCGCCTCCCTTCTGGCCCAACCAGCCATTAAACTCAGGCCGGTCGTCTCGGGCTTGGACAGACCGGTCTATGTGACGCACAGCGGAGATGGCTCGGGACGGCTGTTCATCGTGGAGCAGGCCGGGCTAATCTTCGTTTATCAGGCGGGCCGGTTGTTTCCTGATCCCTTCCTCGATATTCGAGCGAAAGTAAATTGGGGAGGGGAAAAGGGCTTACTGGGTCTGGCCTTTCATCCGAACTTCGAAAGCAACCACCGCTTCTTCATTAACTACACGCGCCTGGATGGACAGCAGTTGAAAACGGTCGTCGCAGAATACCGGGCCTCGGCCTCAGATCCCAACCTGGCAGACCCCACTGAAAGAGTCCTTCTGGAGTTGGACCAGCCGTTTGCAAACCACAACGGCGGACACCTGGATTTTGGGCCGGACGGCTATCTTTACATCTCCACGGGGGACGGCGGGTCTGCCGCAGATCCCTTCGACAACGCCCAAAATAGAGCGAGCCTGCTGGGAAAGATCCTCCGCATTGACATCGACAGCGAATCACCCTATGCCATTCCGGCCGACAACCCCTTTGTGGGCCAACCCGATGTCAGGGAGGAGATCTGGGCCTACGGGCTACGAAACCCGTGGCGCTTCTCCTTTGATCCTCCGACCGGACGAATCTTTGCCGGCGATGTGGGGCAGAATTCCTGGGAAGAAGTGGACATTGTCCTTCGGGGAGGCAACTACGGCTGGAATATCCAAGAGGGGGCGCACTGCTTCCCTCCATCGGTCAGGAGCTGCAGTACGGCCGGATTGATCCAGCCCATCGCCGAGTACAGCCGCGCAGAAGGCATTTCTGTTATCGCAGGTTACGTCTACCGTGGATCTCAGCCGACTGATTTCCGCGCTGCCTATATTTTCGGTGACTTCGGGTCAGGCCGCATGTGGGCGCTTCAGGAAACCGCATCGGGCGGCTGGATACGTACCGAGTTACTCGAAACCGGCTTCCCGATTAGCTCCTTCGGAGTGGACGATCGCGACGAAATCTATGTCGTCGACTACGGAGGAGCCGTTTTTCAGATCGAGTTCCCGTCCCGCCAATTCTTTGCCCATGTGGCGGATGGGATCTCTCCGGCGGGCACTCTGAAAACGACCTTCATCCTCGTCAATCAGTCCGAAGACAGTGTCGCCGGTGAAATTCGACTCTATGATTCGTCCGGTTCTTCGCTTGAAGTCGAAAGCAATGGAGTGAGGGCCAGCCGGTTTCCGTTTGTCCTGGCCGCAAAATCGTCTGGCAAATTTGAAACCGAGGGCAACTCAGATCCGCTTGCGACTGGATGGGGCGAGGTGATTTCGGATCGGCCCATTGAGACCGCCATCCTGTACACGCTCTTCGCACCATCGGGAGAACCCATCGCAGAGGCTGGAGTCAGTGCTTCAGATAAAAAGAAAGCCTTCACTGCCCGCGTCAGCCGGGGCTCCGCTTTCGATCTCAACACCGGGGTGGCAGTGGCAAATCCATCGACGACGGAAAACGCTCAGATCACTTTTGTTCTGAAGGATCAGAATGGAGAAGCGGTGACGTCCAGCAGCATCGTGCTCGGTCCGCTGAAGCAAACCGCCAGGTTTCTTCAAGAGCTTGCAACTGTCCCTGCGGATTTCGAAGGAACCCTTCTCATTGCCAGCACCGAAGATATCGCCGTTGTGCTGCTCCGAACCAAGAGAGGTCTGCAGCTCTCGAGCATCCCTGTAGCAGGAACAGGCATCGAGTGACGGCCTCGCCACTTAAAACAGCTCCCACCTCGAAGGTTTAGACTATGAGGGTTTACTTTGGCGAGTCGCCCGCGTGAAGAACGGCAATAACGAGGACCCCGGGGGCTCGTCATAGCTTTGCCAAGTACTTGCTCTTTCCAGTCAAATTGAGAAGGCAATTCAAGATTGCTGAATTCGATTTCGATAAAATTGCCTGTGGTACTTTAACCTATCGGGACAAGCTCTATGTGATCTACGAGGTGCCGAGGAGGATTTAAAGTTTTGGTTGACTCGGAGTTTCCGCAGGTGAACTATTACCTTGATGTAGTTCGGAACAGGATCGCACCCCCACTTTCCACATGTCGGAGTGTGGTCCTTGCGATCCGAGGCGGCGATGCTAGGCATCAGCTGGCTTTAAAGATCGGGTTTTAGGTTCAATTGGGACCATCTTCTGACACGATGTAGGAATAGAAAGGAGGGCTGTCAAATGATTCACATCACGCCTTTTTCACGGCTGCTGAGCCTGACCTAATCGCGCTGAAGCGACGAACGCCGACTCTCAAAACGGGCGCATGCACACATTTTACCTCCATATTGAATGACTCTCTACGGAATTGACCAAGCTCGAAGGAAAACTTCGCCGAGAATGGCGCTCATTCAACGATCTCCACTGATGTTGTGAAAATGGCGGTCCATCGCCGCCAGTTCCAGGCACTTCCCGTAGCACTCTAAGACAGCGGTTACGCGAAGTCGCTTGGTCGTCCTGATTTCTGTCATAGTTGCACGACCCTTTTTCATGCTTATACCCCACCTGATTCTCTGATGATGCAATCTGCTTATTTGCGCAGAGCCTTTGCCAGCGCGCGGATGTGCTCGGGGCCCGTGCCACAACATCCTCCTATGATATGGATGCCCATATCAGCGAGTTTCTTAAACCGCTCGACCATATACTCGGGTGTCTCAGGATAGACTATCTCGCCGTTCTTGATGAGTGGAATTCCGGCATTGGAATGGATGAGCAGGTAGCCGTCCGTCGCCTGGCGTAGCTTGCCGGCCAACTCGACCATGACATCGATACCGTTGCCGCAGTTGGCGCCGACGATGTCCGCTCCAGCATCCTGCAGTTCCTTGACCGCCCGCTCGGGCGTTACCCCCATCATGGTGAAGAACCCCCGCTGGCCCTTGTCGAACACCATTGTGGACATTACCACCAAGTTGGTGTTGTCTTTGGCTGCCTTGATTGCCAAGGTCGCTTCTTCCAGCGCCATCATCGTCTCGATGACGACACCATCAGTGCCGCCCTCCTCCAGTGCGGTGACCTGGTTGATGAAGGCATCCAGCATTTCGGCTTCGCTGACCTGCCCGAGCGGCTCGAGCAATTCGCCCGTGGGCCCGACAGAGCCGACGACGTAATGGCCAGAAGGCGCCTGAGTGCGGGCATGCTGGGCGGCCAGCCGGTTAAACTCGCGCACACTCTCGCCATAGCCATACTTCGCGAGCATGAACCTGCTGCCGCCAAAGGAGTTAGTCAACACCATGTCGGAGCCGGCCTCAAAGTATGCCCGTGCCATGCCCTTGACCACCTCAGGATGGCGGACGTTGAACTCCTCCGGACACCCCCCAGGCTCCAGTCCGCTCTTCTGTAGATAGGTACCCGTTGCGCCGTCGGAGATCAGCAGCTCGCCTCGAGCCAGCCGGTCCAGGATGGAAAGTTCTGTTGTTCTCGGTTTGTTCATTCTGTAAAAATCTTTCTTCAATGACTTTACTCTTGAGCCCGACGTCTACTCCGCTTGCTGCTACATTTCATAGTCCTTTCAGCGTAACCTGTAAGGCAATCAAGGCCTTAACACATCAACGGCCGTGCCTGCTTGGAGCATACCCTGGTTAGGATTCTTGAACGTGATCGTTC
>JALLOM010000021.1 GCA_027717865.1 Acidobacteria bacterium AH-259-O06
GAGAAATGCCGGTTAACACCCACTCCTGTACTGCGTCCTTACTTGATGACTTCAAAACGTGTGTCTCGCCAATTTCGTTTCCCATGGGTCAGTGGATCGGAAAGTATGACTTCACGAAAGCCAATCTGCTCCAACTCCCGCTTTAAGTGCCAACTTGACCAGCCAAAAGCGTAGGGGATGTACTTTTCTCTGCGTTTGATTTGCTGTAGATCGAAAGCGTAGAGGCCTCGCACCCCCTCCAAATAGGACTCCAAGTCCCCTTCAGTCTCCAACACTCGTTGGATGCATTTGCCCAAATCAGGTAGCTCAATAACCAACTTCCCGTTGGGTTGGAGTAAATGATAGACGTCAGCCAGCAAATCCCGAGCTTGCCACAGTGCCAGATAACTGAGCGAATGGATCATCGCTACCTCAGCAACGGAACCCTCCGGGTAAAGCTGTCCAACCTTTGTAAAGTCCAGATGCAAGTCGCAGTCGGCTGAGGGGCTAAGATCCACATTGACATACCCGGGCCAGTAATCGAGTCCACAACCAAGATGCAGTCGAATCTTCCCATCCGCCTTCTTTGGCAGGGGCCACAGACGCCGCTTTAACCGTCGTGCATAGAGTTTCAGTGGTCTCACAGTTTCAGACCCCAGGTTCAGTTCGCGGGTACAAGTTTAGAATTAATCTAACGGTCTCGTGGATTCCTTCTTGCAAGCTGCCTTCGAATCGAAATCCGAGTGATTTGAACCTTTCACAGGCGACCGTGTAAGACAATTGGTTCATAATGGGCGAATCAACGTATTCTATGTGAAGGCTCGGCACATACGAGCGGATAATGTTGACGATCTCCTCAACAGTAGCGTTGCTTGTCAAGACGTTGTAGACCCCATTGTCGAAATGGTCCATTTTTAAGATGAAATTCAGTGCTCGGACCGCATCATTTAGATCCAGATATGGACGCTTCTGCTTCAGAGCAGTGCGCCACACAGTGATCGGTTGCCCCAGGCAGGCCTGCCAGACAAACTTGTTGACCGCCGTGTGAAAGCGCATGCCGGCAGAGGGCCCAAAAATGGTTCCAAAGCGGCAGATGATAAAACGCAGTCCACCTCTAACTCCAAGAGACTGCAGCATTCGTTCAGCGCGCAATTTGCTCTCGGCATAAGGGCTCTGGGGCCTCAGTTCACTTTCTGAACAATCCTCATCAACAATCTCATTCTGGGTTCCGTAAATGCTGGTGGTTGACAGAAAAATCAACTTGCAGCCACAAGCCTTACAAGTTTCTGCCACTCGTCTGGTCCCTTCCAAATTCACACGTTCGACTTCCTGTTGTCTTTCGAAACTCCCTGCCGCGTCGGTGATGGCAGCCAGGTGAATAACGGCGTCCATTCCGGCAAAGTGGCCTTCAAGATTGGCAGTACAGACATCCTCTTCCACCCACCTGAAGGGCACTCCGGAAGGGAGGTTAAACAGTGAACAGTAGCGTTGTGTGGAAAGATTATCCAGCAACAAAACAAGCTCGTAGTCGCCTGGCTGTAAGCCATGAATGAAGCCAGATCCAATATGCCCCAGGGCACCGGTGAGAGCGAGTTTCAATTCTTCTCCAAAATAGCCTTGGTTTTGCGCAGTCCTTCCTCTAAACTGTAGCGGGGTTGCCACCCGGTTATCTCACGCAAACGTGCTGAGGAAATTTTGACCTGTTCGATTTCGATGCGGCGGCGCTCTTCGGGCCAATCAACATGCATGAGCGTGCCCCGATCCAATATCTTCACAATCTTCTGTGCGATTTCAAGCACTGTAAAATGCTCTTCGTGTGCGGCAAAGTAAGTGTCACCGATTAGTCGCTCATCTTGTGCCGCCCGGTAGAGGATCTCCGCGGCATCTTCTACAAACATCACGTTCCGGTTCTGATTGCCAGATCCGAAAATCTTGATTTCCTGGCCGGTCCAAGCCAGGTGAAGAAAATAATTTACAAACCCAAAATCAGGATGGCCTTTGCCATAAGGCCCGTAGAGATTAGCGAAGCGCAAAACAACGGTCTTCAGGTCATAGACCCTATTGTAGATGCGGTAATATTTCTCAGCCACTCCTTTGTTCGCAGAGTAAATATCCAGCGGTTTCTCGCCATGCTTTTCATCTAGCACATCACCCACCGCTTTACCGATAACCGTACTGCTGGAGGTGTAAACGATTACCGCTTGTCTGTTAAGCAATCGAATCGCTTCCAGCAGCTTTAGGTTCCCAAGACAATTCATCTCCGCATCAAATAGAGGATCTCGAAGCGACAAAGGATGAGAGGTTTGTGCCGCACAGTTGAAGATGATGTCCTGTCCTTGCACAAGTTCTGCAATCAGGGGCTCGTCGCCCATGCTTCCGCGCACAAAACGAATCTGATCCCAAACTTCGCCTAAATTCTCTGTCGTGGCATGCAGGCGTGGCTCCAGGGAGTCCATCACGGTGACTTGGCTGTCTTGCTCTTGCAAGCACCGTCGTACCAGATTCGCCCCCAAAAACCCAGCTCCGCCCAGTATTAGAATCTTCATCGGTTCGCGCCATTCTCAGTGAGCCGATAATCAATGGTCCGATCAATGCCATCGATCAGGGAAACGCCGCCTCTCCACCCCGTCGCTTGGCTAAAACGAGAAGAGTCCGCTACGAAATCGCGCGCCTCGATTGGGGATTGCGACACGGGAGAATCGATATGCTTGACGGGCACGAGGCGGCCGGTTTTTTTTGCGACTCTTTCGGCCACCAGCTTGACGGATTCGGCAATCGTGTGCCCCTGCCCAGTACCGATGACAAAATGCCGGCCATTGAGCCGCTCTATGTTCTGGACTGCCTGTAAAAAAGCCTGAACTACATCTTCAACATAAATGTAATCGCGCACGTGTTCACCCCGGCCATAAATGGTCAGGGCCTCGCCGCCTAATGCCCTGCGTACTATTTGATTGAGCATACCTCGATCTGGACTGCTGCTTCTGGGCCCTGGTCCATAGACGTTGGCTAAACGCAAGATTGCTCCGCACACAATGCCCTGTTGTGAATAATACTTTAGATAATTCTCAGCCATGAGTTTATGGAGATCGTAAATTGTGACCGGCTGATCCGGATGGGTCTCGTCCACCGGGAGAGATTCCGGGATTCCGGTTTCCGTCACAGTCCCTGAGAATAGAATACTGGGGTGCCAATCGTTTTCTCGGCATATTTCGAGCAACTGCAGCATGGGCAGCACATTGACCTCAAGATCAGCCTGGGGGTTCTCGTCGGCGACGTACGCGCTGGTCTGGGCAGCAAAGTGAAAGATGGTAGTGACCCCATCCAGGGATCGCTCCCAGGTCGCACGCTGGCGAATATCTCCGCGTACATCCTCTATGCGCGCTACACCTGACATGGGTGTGAATACCGTTTCTGGCCGGCCCAGCCGAACAATATGACAATCGGTATTCTTAAGGCGATTAATGAGGTTCGCTGCCAGGTAACCCGTACCCCCTGTGACGAGGATTTTTTGCAATGCAAGAGAAGGTGATCCCGTTCCCATCTCGGTGGCCTGTTTCATTTAATAACCGGTCCTTTAAGCCAATCGTAGCCAATCGCAGCATCGTCGTGGGCAATACGACCCTCATCATCCGGGTCGTAGACTTTCGAAGTCACGTAGAAGAGATTGGCGGGACCGTTGAGACATTTGCACCCATGTGCTACTCCTGGAGGGATACGTAACAGGCGTGCCGGCTGATCATCACCCATGAGGAATTCCATGGTTTCACGGTAGGTTGGAGAGTCCGGGCGTGTGTCGTGCAAAGCAACCTTCAGGAGACCATTGCAAACATACCACCAATCTATCTGCTTCTTGTGAATGTGCCAGGCTTTAATTACCCCCGGATACACCAGAGAGTGGCTCCACTGACCAAAACCTTCGGCAAAGAACTCGTCGGTCACGCGAATGATTTCCCGAAAAAATCCACGCTCATCCGTATGGGTGACTAAATCTACTAAGACCGTCCCTTCAATCACACTTCTTGCTCCTGTCTTTCTTGGGAAATCTTACTGAAAAAGGCCTCGACGGCATCGATCACTGTTTGCAGTGCCCTCTCACTGAGTTCCGGATAGATCGGTAAGGAAATCACCTCCTGAGCCACTCGTTCCGTCTCCGGCAGGCCTTCACAGGCAATCCGACAGCCTTGGTAGGCTGGTTGCAAGTGCACCGGCACGGGGTAATGAACCAGAGCACCAATTTCGCTCTCTCTGAGAAACTTTAGAAGCTCGTCGCGTCGCTGAGAGCGGACCACATAAAGGTGATAAACGTGGGTTGTTCCTTCACGAGTTCGGGGCAAGCCCAATCCGATACCTTGAAGACCTTCATCATAGCATTTTGCCAGGCGGGCTCGACTTCCGTTGTCCTCATCCAGATATTGGAGCTTGACCCGCAGTAGAGCCGCCTGTATCTCATCGAGCCGCGAATTCCATCCGCGAATGTGGCTCACATAGCGCTCGGCCCACCCATACTCCCGGAGTAAGTGGACGCGCTGCGCCAACTCTGGATCATTGGTGACAACCATCCCCCCATCTCCGAAAGCACCCAGGTTCTTGGTTGGATAAAAACTGAAGCACCCCATATGTCCCCAAGAGCCCACCCGCCTGTCCTTGTATTTTGCGCCGTGAGCCTGTGCACAGTCCTCGATCACAAGCAGGCCATGCTGCTCGGCAATTTCCAAAATGGGTTCGAGCTTAGCCGGCTGGCCATAGAGATGGACGGGTAGGATAACCTTAGTTCGTGAGGTAATTGCAGCCCCCAGTTTTTCTGGATCCAAAGTGTAGTAGTCCGGCTCGATATCCACCAATACGGGAGTTGCTCCAGTCAATTCAATCGCCGCCATGGTGGCAACCGCGGTATGTGAGACGGTAATGACCTCGTCTCCAGAACCGATACCACAAGCCGCCAGTGCCAAGTGCAAAGACTCCGTGCCGCTTCCAACGCCGATTGAATGTGATGTGCCAATATAAGCGGAGAACTCGGCCTCAAATTTCTCGACCTCCTGGCCCAGTACAAACCATCCCTTATTGAGCACCCGCTGAATTGCTGCGTCCACCTCGGCTTTGTGAGCTCGATATTGGGCCCCGGGATTACTGCAAAGGATCATCAAATCACCTGAACTCCAGGGACATAGACAATCCACTTGCCCCCATTTGCCTTGAACTCTTGTTCTTTGCCCATGATCTCCTCGGCATGATTCCAGCCGAAAAGCAAAGCATAGTCGGGATAGTTGGCAGTAAATTCCTTGTGGGGTTTCACTGGAATGTGGGCACCAGGGGTGAACTTTCCTTGCTTGGCGGGCGTGGTATCGCTGATAAACTCCACAAGTTCGCTGGTAAGACCGCAGTAATTGATGACAGTTGTGCTTTTGGAGGTCGCAGCATAACCGACTACTCGCTTGCCCTCCTCTTTCAAAGCGCGCAGCAGCCTGACAAGCTCATCACGGGAGCGTTCAACGCTGCAACGGAACCGTTCATAGGTCTCCGCTTTGTGTACACCCAACTCTTCTTCCCTGGCTCGCAGCGCCAGCACGCGTTCTGAAACTTTGGCTGTACCTCGAGGTGCGATCACATAACGCATCGAGCCACCATGCACCGGTTGAGCCAACACATCGATCACCTCCAGTCCGTGCTGCTCGAACAGATAGCTCACGGAAGAGACCGAAAAGTAAAAAGCATGTTCATCGTAGATCTGATCGTAAGCGGTCTTTTCAATCGTGTCGCCCAGGTATGGATCCTCGAACAGCAAAAAACCCCCAGGCTTGAGAAGAATCCTTACCGCAGCTGCCACCGAATGCAGATCCGGTATGTGACACATGACGTTTGCACCTAACAAAACGTCCGCCTGCCCCTGCTCGGCAACAATGTCACGTGCCAGCTCCTGGTCAAAGAACCTACAAATTGTCTGGATTCCCTTTTCAACCGCTCGCTGTGCGACATTGCCTGACGGCTCTACTCCGAGATGGCGAATTTGACGACCCGCGAAGTGCTGCAGCATGATTCCATCGTTACTCCCCATTTCCACCACGAACGGATCGCTCGAGTTCAAATACTTTGCCATTACCAACTCAGCAAACTCCCCGAAGTGAGCGGCCATACGCGTGGAAGTGGAAGAGTAGAAGGGGTAATTGGCGTGAAACATCTTCTCGGGATCCACCAGTTCGGCCAACTGCACCATTTTGCAGGCCGGGCAAAACCCTATCTTCAATTCATAAAAGTACTCGTCCGCGAACTGTTCAGCCGTCAGAAAGCCATTGGCAAGGGGCATCCGCCCAAATGACATGAATGGCTGGTATTGGTCTTCGCAAATGAGACACTTGGGCATGAGACCCTCACTGCACTCTTGCCACTTAATTGTTCCTCACCCTCGGATTGGGAAGTGATTGCATTTTACTGCACTGTCGGGAAATACCCATCACCTCCCTTTGGACTTGTCCGGTGGGGTAATCAGCCGCAAAGTCTAGCCAAACACTGCGGGCTCGGTGTTCCAACTTCCTTAATAAGTAGAAAGTGTATGCTGCCCAACCTGGCAGGAGTCGCGCTCCTGTCTCCAGTACGGGTGGAGGGAACGGATAAAGTGAGGAACCTATGCAAGTCACAAGCCCGAAAGCTGGATTGGAACGAAGAAAGGTCAGAAACGCTCGGTGACCAAATCCCCGTAAATGGGCTCCTGGAAATTCTAAACACATGGGCTGACGCCCAAATAATAGATAAAAACGATTCAACAAGCCGGACAGGTTTGGAATACCTATGGCGAGGTGACCATTAACCTCGAGCACCCGCTCGCACTCCGCTAAACAGAAGAACACGTTTTTTAAATGTTCTAAGACCTGGTTGATTGTGACCAGTTTA
Organism: Acidobacteria bacterium AH-259-O06; assembly: GCA_027717865.1. Classification (GTDB taxonomy): domain Bacteria; phylum Acidobacteriota; class UBA6911; order RPQK01; family JADFOI01; genus JALLOL01. Next base: position 6,865 of record JALLOM010000021.1, read on the forward strand.
ATCGACCGGTCAACTAGAGGAAAGGAAGTGCTTTCAAGATCTATTTCGAAGAGCTTTAACCTTCTCTTGGCCTGCTCCGCTGCCCTGCGATCTATCTCAATTCCGTAAACACCGTCAGAGGGCACGCCCAAACGGCGAGCCAACTCCACGGTCCAGAAAGCCTCATCACATCCGACATCCAAAATAGTATGCGGTCTGAGACCGGACACTAGTTTACAGAGCGCCTCATGCCAACGCTGGCCCTCCCGACGCGTCTGCCAAATTGCCTGCACAGGACGTTTGTACACACCCTTATGTTACTTTATCGATTACCGTCCTCCGAAACTTCAACCCGACGAAATCCTTACAGCCGCCTTTAGGATTTCTTCGATACTTCGACCAATAAATTTTGAGTCCAATTCATTAAGAGCCCGCTCCCTGGCATTCTGTGCCATCTGGAATCGCAGTTGGGTGTCGTGGGCCAGACGTTCAATCGCAGAAGCAAGAGCCCCTGCCGACCCAGCCTCTACCAGGTAGCCGTCCAAACCATTGCGCACCGCAGTGGGATTTCCACCCACGTTGGTTGTAATCACTGGAAGTCCGGACGCCAGGGCTTCGGCGATCACCAGTGGGAATCCTTCCTCTCTGAGCGTGGCCAGGACAAAAAGATCACTGTTACGATAGACTTTTGCTATCTCTCGTTCCTGCAGGCTTCCAGCAAAATGAACACAGGAATCGATTTGCAGCTGTCGAGCTCTCATCTTTAGACGCTCCATTTCAGGCCCCTGACCCGCTATCGTGAGCTGATAGCAGGAAGGTTCGCTTCGACTCAAAATAGCGAGTGCTTCCAGCAAGAATTCGAACCCTTTTTGGCGCCACACAGTACCGGCACTGAAAACTCTCAAGGGCCTTCCAACAGTTGGTACCACCGGAGCGACGGTTGCCGCCGGACGAAACTGGTCCGTGTCGACGGGACCCCCGATTACTTGAATTTTAGACAGTGGCACTCCGTAGGTTTTTGATACTGATTTCTTCGTCTGTTCAGACACGGCCACGATCTGGCGGCATGAACGCATCAGTTTTCGCTGGCTGGAAAAAGAGTCTTTCACAACACGAACGATTTCCTTCGGAATGGTCAGTGGTGACTCATGTCCAACCCGTAAAAGGCGAAAAGAGCTGATCAAATCGACCAAGCCACTCCCGTGAATAATAGGCACAATAGGAGATGGAAAACCAATCAAAGGAGAAGCGGCAAAAGAATTACTGATAATGATGTCCGGCGAGTGGGGAAGGCACTCGAAAGACTGGCGTAATTCACGAGTCCAGTCTCTTCCTCTGGAGCCCGTTGCAACCGGCAAAGAGCGGAATTGAATCAAGCTGTCACTATCTGGTTTTGTGTCCATTCGGGTAGTAACCAACGTGACCGAGTGTCCCAGGTTCGCGAGGCCACGAACCACAAAATCAAAATATCGCTCCATGCCACCTCGAACGTCGTGCTGGAGCGTCATGATAGAGACGGCATAAACCTTCAAAACAGTCGATTTCCTCAGTTAAGATACAATTGTACTCGATCCAGAATGTCGGCAACGATGAAATACCTGCAAGAAATTGATCCGGGCGATTTCAACCGACCTCAGGTAATCCTGGCTCGTTTGGTGCGCGACGGAGCCAACGTACTCGATGTCGGTTGTGCGGGAGGTCGGGTAGCGCGGCTTCTCGAAAACAAGGGCTGCCATGTAGTTGGGATCGAAGTCGATCCAGAGAGGGCCCGTCTGGCCAGAGAGATTTGTGCTGAGGTGGTCGAAGGGGACGTGGAGGATGTGTCGGTAGTGGAAAAGTTAGCGGGCGAGTTCGATGCGATCATCTGCTCTGATGTACTTGAACACTTGCGCGACCCAGGTAGAGTTCTTCGAGCTCTGAGGAACACGCTTGGGCCAGGTGGCTGTCTCTATGCTTCAATCCCAAACCTACTTCAGTGGCGAGTACGCTGGAAACTCCTTAGGGGCGAATTTCAATACGATGAAACAGGGATCTTTGACGAAACACATCTGCGATTTTTTTCTTATGAGTCGGCTAAGAATCTATGTTGCTCGTCGGGCTACCGCGTTGTTGCGGAGCACTTCAGCTGGGATATTCCCTTCGCAAACCGTATGGGCGCACGCCTGCGACGTCATCCGGACCGACTGGCCAAGCTAGTGACAAAGGCAGCGGGACGAATGGCTGCCCGCCTGCCGGGCGTCCTTGCCGGCCACTTGATCTTCGTCCTCGAACCGGATCAGGGAGCGCCCACCTATGGCACTGGGCAAGAACTGCAACCCAGCTGACGGGGACTAGACTATGAATCCCACGCTCAGCATCGTACTCACCTGTTACAAAGGAGAAGCTTGGATCCCACAGACCATCGAAAGTGTACTGAACCAGGACTATGAAAATCTGGAACTCATCATTGTCAATGATGCCTCCCCGGATAATTCAGCTGCTATCCTTGAAAAGTACAAGCGGCAAGATTCGAGGATCCATATTCTTTCAAACCCAACAAATCGAGGAATAGCCACTTCAAGGAACAGAGGCCTCAAAGAAATGAAAGGCATCTTTTTTTCCATTCTTGATCAGGATGATTTGTGGAAACCAAGCAAAGCTTTCCAGCAAATCGCTTATTTTGATCAGAATCCCAACATTGATGCCGTATATTGCAGGGTTGAACTTATCAATGCCAAAGGAGAGTCCTTAGGGGAGAGACCGCTGCCTCATGCTCAGACAGGAAATTTGTTTACGTCTTTTTTCAAGAATGGTCTGGCATGCTCGCTTTTAAGTTGTATGTTCCGCTCTTCGCTACTCGCTCGAACCGGAATGTTTAACGAAACACTGCAAGGGCACGATGATTTTGAGTTTCTCTTGCGTGTCGCACATACTGCTCCTTTCGGTTTCATACCCAAAGTACTGGTGCAGGGACGCTACCAACCCGAATCATTCAGCCAAACGGAATCAATGGTCTTCGACCAATTTCAGCTCGCTGACGTACTCGAAACTACCTGGCCCCAATATCCCCAGCTGGTTAAGCGATATCGCTCAAGAGTACATTACAATACGGCACAGTACTTTTTAGAAAATAAACGGATTAATGAAGCCTCGTATCATTTTCTTCGATCAGCCCTTTATCGTCCACTATTTTGCAAAGCCTGGTACTTTTGGATCACTGCGCACCTACTCAGGGTCATCAGAGAACGTCTGCCAAAGAAACTACGCTCATTTCTGCAGCTGTCGAAACATCGCTGAGTCGCGAGGGTTTTATGCATCATCTAACTCAAATTAGTCCGTCAGCCGGAGTTGGAGGTGGAGAAAGACAACTTCTGTTGCTGGCACGATATCTTCACGGTACGGACTTCCAGTTCAGTTTTATCCTAGGGGAGGAAGGTTCCTTCTGCGATGAGCTCGAACGGGCGGGACTAACATACCGCGTTGTTCCCATGCCTACGAAGTTTCGCATTGGTGCGTGGCGCGGAATTGGCGAGATTCTCAAACACCACAGAGTAGATTTGGTTCATTGCCACGGGGCTCGTGCCAATTGGTACGGTCGCATAGGGGCCAGACGCGCTGGCATCCGAACAATCCTTTGTACGGTTCACAACTCCCTAAAGGATTACCCTTACCCTGCTTGGCGGAGACGTCTTTACGTCAACCTTGAACGACTTACCAGCAAATGGGTTAGTCTATGGATCGCAGTTTCAGAGGCCATTCGGAAGGACCTTATTGACTACTACGGACTGCCTGCGGAAAAGATCGAAGTGGTACCTAATGGTATCGACGTGCAAGATTTGCATGTGAGGCGAAGTCGCGAGGAAGTTCGACGGGATTTGGGAGTGGAACCGAAGACTTTAGTCCTTTTGGAGGCCGCTCGAATGACCAATCAAAAGGGTCACCGCTTTCTCCTGGAAGCGGTCTCCAATCTGCGAACCTCAGTTCCAAAACTTCGATGCTGGCTCGCAGGCGATGGCCCACTGCGGCCTCGCCTGGAAAAGCAAGTCAAGCGGCTCAACATCGAACAATACGTCGATTTTCTCGGGTTTCGCTCTGATGTTGCTGATTTGCTCAATGCGGCTGACATCTACGTGCTCCCCTCGCTGTCGGAAGGGATGCCCTTCGGAGTTTTGGAGGCCATGTCCTTAGGATGTCCGGTGGTTGCTTCTTCAGTCAATGGGGTTCCTGAAGTGATTCAGGAAGGGATCACCGGCCGGCTGGTCCCGCCTGGTGATGTCCAAGCATTATCCCGAGTCCTCGGGCAACTGGCTAGGAACCTCACTATGCGCCAACAGTTGGCTGCGGCCGGAAGAAAGACCGTGCAAGAGCACTTCACCGCCGAACGCATGGCACATCGAGTCGGCGCATTGTATCGCTCCTGCCTGCTCAGGCGAGACCCTTAGCCAGAACGATCTCACAGCACTGCCTTCAATAGCCCTTGGACATCCAACTTCGTATGGTCTCGACCGAATCATGGGTTCGTAAGAACAAAGGAAGCTCTCTGGCCTCCAGCTAGTGAACGATTGCTACTGAATATGCCAAAATCTCCGGAGTGCTTCGCTAAGCTCGTGGGAATCTACTGAACGAAGTAATTCGGGACGCTGCTCATCAGAGATTCCTTCACCTCTGCTCCAAGCCTGCTTGACTTGATTCACGTAGTGGATCTCGTCCAAATATGGTTGCTTTTCTAGCTTGTAAATCTGTGAGTTGTATAAAAGGAGCGCGGTCAAAATGACAACTCCAATCCAAGAGCGGGAGCACGGCATCTTTTTCGAGTAAACATAGGCCGCAACTCCCGCTAAGAACAAAGTCGAGAGATTCAAATAACGGAGAGAGGTTCCGGCGGCATAAAAGCTGAAAAGTAAGGTGTTCGTCAACAGTCCAAGACAGAGAAAGCGGCTGTTGTAATCGCCCCACCACCACAGCAAAGAAAAGGCGAGCGTAAAGCCGATCGAAAGTCCTATCATTACAATAGAATGAGGATTGGCAGCGATGAACGAGAGCAACGTGCCCAGTGAAAAATCAGAAGAGTTCCACAAATCGGTGAAACCAAACGGCTTGAAGGGATGAAACAAATGGCTTGTCAAAACAATCCAGTTTTTACCTGTTTGGATCACGGAAGTAGCGAGCACTGGTGCTAGACTTGATCGCAGTGCTTCCAGTGTGAAAATCAGAACCACAGGAACAAGTAAACTACCCGCACTCATCGCAAGCTCTCTTGCTGAGATTTTCTGCCGAAGGGGACCGAACCAAAGGTGATACAAGAACAAAGGGATAAAGATCACGGTAGAACGCAAAGTGAGGACCGCAAGGGAAAATAATATGACAGTTGTCAGCCAAGGTCTCGATCCCAACAACGATGTGTCGAAAACACGTCTGAGAAGAATAATCAATAGAATCTCACCAAAAGTAAAGACGGATTGGGTACAGTAAAAGTAGACAATATCCGCATTTGCGAAATGCAGCACAGTCAAAAATCCCGCCGCCGCGGCCGGCCAGAAGCGCACACCCAATGAATTGATCAGGAATTTGGTGAACAGAAAAGCGCAAACGGCCAGAAGTAAGAGGGTTGAGAGTCTGTATAAAACGATTTTTGTCCCGAACAGGTGGTATTCAAGCGCTAGAGTATAAAAGTGAACGGGTAGAAAACGAGGGGTAAACTCACTGGGTGTGAACAGAGGGTTCACCCAACCATCTTGCAGATCCGCACTGTGTTTTGAAATTCGAACATAATCTTCCACGGTAAAGGGCAAGTAAAGTGTGTCTCTGTAGAAAAGCAGACAAATGAAAAAGAAAGAAGCGAACAAAAGAAAATTGTCCAGTCGTCTTGATGGAGCCGCGGATAGGATCATCAGGCGCCGTATTATTACATAACTGATTGTGCACTTAACTCCGGAGGGAGCATTAGGCTCAATCAGAGTCTTCCCAGTTATTTTAGTGCTTTCGTGCCTTAGTGCTTTGGTGCTGACGCAAAGCTAGCACTAAATCACTAAAGCACTAAGGCACTAAAGCTATCTCAGCCGTTTCGGAGTTCAATGCACAATCAGTATTACATATTTGTAACTTGCCAATAGAGGAGCCAAATTTCAGATATCCGCGCTTTGGGGACTCATTCTGTAAGTCATAAAAACTTCCGGTTAGGTGGGCTCAAAGTGCTGCAGAATTCAAGTCGAACTCGAGCCACAATTCCAGCTCTATCAAGTAATTAAAGAATGGAAGCCTGGGTGGTACTTGTCCTGTTCTCGTCACAAAGTGGTACTATATATGTAGAAAATATTAGGTAGTTGATAACCAGTTGGCCGCCGTATTGTTGGCCATAGCTAGACACGGCCATCACTTTCTCAAAGCGGGTCACCGTGGGTCACAAAAGTAAGAATCAACATTCTGATCAGGACAAAGGCCAAGAAATCGCCTTCTTCTCAGATCACGCCAGTGTTGACGAGTACAATGTCTTCAGCGAAGACAGCAATAAGTATATTGTCGAACGCTGTCTCGAACTGGTTAGTCTAAAAGCGGGCGCGCTTGTATTCGACCTCGGCTGTGGTTCAGGTGTCTTTACGCAGCTTCTGCAGGAATGTGGAGTACATTCAGTCGGACTGGACATTTGCCCGCCTCTGGTGTCCATGGGGCAGCGGAAATATCCTGACTTGCCTTTTGTCATAGGAGACGTCGAGTTTGTCCCGGTCCGTTCCGAGAAGCTGGATGGCGTGCTGTTGAGTGGCCTCATACACCATCTACCGAACCCATCCCTGTGCGCGCGGGAGGTTCATCGTGTGCTAAAGCCGGGTGGTGTGTTCGCCGCCTTTGATCCGAATCGAAGGAACCCATTCATGTGGCTCTACCGAGACCGATCGTCGCCTTTCTATAGTAGCAGGGGCGTTACCGCGAATGAGCGTCCAATTGTTGCCGAGCAGGTCGCAAAAGTTTTCTCCGATGCAGGGTTCAGGGTTTGGACGGATTGCGTCTCAGTTCATTACCGCTACATTGCGTCGTCGCGTCTGCGGTGGGCGATCCCGCTGTACAACACTATTGAGACTTTGCTGTTCAAGCCTGCGCCTTTGAAGCGCTATCGTGCGTTTGTGCTAACAGCTGGAGTAAAGGAATGACAAAATTGTCTGCCAAGACGGGACTCGCTTCGGCCGATCGCCGGCAGGATATATGCGTTGTCGGGGGCGCCGGTCATGTTGGCCTACCTTTGGCCATCGTCTTTGCTAGCCAAGGGCTGCAAGTTCTCGTCTACGATCTCAACGGGCCTGCTTTAGAGATTATCAGACAAGGCATAGTTCCATTCATGGAGGAAGGAGCCCAGCCCTTGCTCAAGCAAGCGTTGGGCAACGGTCTGTTGTCTTTGTCTTCTGATCCCACCGACATCGCCGGCACGCCGACGGTTATCATAACGATTGGTACGCCGGTCGATGAATTCCTGAATCCAATGCTGAAAGTAGTCAAGGAATGTGTGGACAATTTGCTGGCCCACTTGTCAGGAGCTCGACTGATTATTTTGCGATCCACAGTTTATCCAGGCACAACCGACTGGCTGGACAAATACCTAAAAGCCAATGGCAAGAATGTGAAGGTAGCCTTTTGCCCGGAGCGCGTTGTTCAGGGCCATGCGATTGCGGAACTTCAGCAATTCCCCCAGATTGTAAGCGGCACGACTGCAGAAGCCGAGTGTGAAGCGGCCAGGCTCTTCGATATGATCGCCCCAGAAGTGGTCCGCCTTTCACCGATGGAGGCCGAGTTTGGCAAGCTTTTCAGCAATGCATATCGGTACATTCAATTTGCCGTTGCGAATCAGTTTTATATGATCACGAACTCGGCCGGCGTCGACTACGCTAGAGTCCTCGAAGGGATCAAGCGGAACTATTCACGGGCGAGGGACATCCCCTCGGCAGGCTTTGCGGCTGGACCGTGTTTGTTCAAAGATACAATGCAGCTGGCTGCCTTTTCAAATAATCAGTTCACGCTGGGTCATGCCGCAATGCTGGTTAATGAAGGTCTAGTACTGTATTTAATCGACGAAATATCGAATAAATACAAGCTACACCAGTGTACCGTGGGACTTTTGGGAACGGCCTTCAAGGCAAATAGTGACGACACCCGTTCCTCTCTGAGTATCAAGCTTAAGAAGGCACTCAAGTTCCGCGCCAAAGAGGTTCTTACCACTGATCCGTACGTGACGACAGACCCCGACCTACTGACGCTGGAAGAAGTACTTGCCAAAAGCGATCTGCTGATCTTGTGCGTACCCCACACTTCATATCGAAACTTGGATACCAAGGGAAAACCCATAGTGGATATCTGGGGTCACTTGGGCCAAGGGACTCTGATCCCAAATACAGTCTTATCAATAGAAATCGATAGATGATGCGGAGACAAATGGCGGATCCGTTAATGGATAAAAAGATCTGTGTGGGGGTAATTGGAATCGGATTTGGCCAGCAGGTTCATATACCAGCCTTTCGCTCAGATGCGAGATGCGATGTCACAGCGATCTGTGCCAGCACTTTTGCACGGGCACAGAGCGTGGCGGATCGCCTGCAAGTCCCCAAAGCCTACGGTGACTGGCGGCAAATGCTGGCAGACCCCAAAATCGAGGCGATCGCCGTTGCAACGCCTCCCGCACTTCAGGCGACTATCGTTATGGAGGCATTGGCCAAGCACAAACACGTTTTCTGTGAGAAGCCTTTAGCCACGGCGCGTGAAACCGCAAGGGAAATGCTAGAGGCAGCCTGTGAGGCGGGACTGGCACACATGGTAGATTTTGAATTTCCTGAGATTGAGGCTTGGCGACGGGCAAAGGAGATTCTGGATAGCGGATCCCTGGGTCGCGTGCGCCATGGCGTCGTATCGTGGCAGGTTGAAACCTATGTGAATCGCGTAGGATTGAAATCGTGGAAAAGCAGTCCGGAGGACAGCGGAGGTGCGTTAAACCTGTTCGTCTCCCACACCTTCCAATATCTGGAATGGCTCCTGGGCCCGATACGCAATCTCTCCGCGCGTTTGTTTTCTTCGGCTGAGAACAGAGGTCAACCACAAAGTGATACCTTGGCCGTTCTTTGCCTCGAACACGCCAACGGCACACCCGTCTCCGTTTCTGTCAGCAGCGGAGCTTTTCTGGGAACCGGACATCGAGTGGAAATTTACGGAGACGAGGGAAGCCTTGTTCTAGATAATCCAACCTCTGACTACGTGAGCGGTTTCAGGCTGTTATATGGAACTAGGAAGACTGCGAGGCTGGAGACTGTTCACACAGAACAGCCCGGATCAACTGAAGACGGCCGGGTTATGGTCGTCGGGCGTCTGGTGGAACGCTTTGCGAACTGGATCCGAGACGGCATTCCTGGCACTCCCAATCTCGAAGATGGTTATCGAGTGCAATGCTTACTGGATGCGGCTCATCGAGCACACAAGAAAGGTACACAGATCAATGTGTCATGTAATCAAGTTTAGCCAACAGATGTGCTCTTTTGTCCTGCCCAGGCGACTCGAGCCGACTGCCTGAGTGTGGATTTTAGGATGAACAGTAAAACATATCTTGTTACCGGTGGCGCAGGATTCTGCGGGTCCGCTTTGGTGCGGCGCTTGGTTCAAGACGGGCATCACGTGCGTGTATTGGATAACCAGTCGCGGGGATCTGCCAGGCGTCTGAGCGATATCAAACACGACTTTGAGTTTGTAGAAGCCGATATTCGCGATGCTGAAGTAGTTCAACGGGCCACGAAAGGTGCAGATTGTGTCTGCCACCTCGCGTTTGTGAATGGAACCGAATTCTTTTACACCAAACCCGAGCTGGTCCTTGAGGTAGGCGTCAAGGGTATAGTCAACGTTGTCGACGCTTGCTTGAAGCACGGAGTGGGTGAGCTGGTTTTAGCCTCTAGTTCAGAAGTTTACCAGTGCCCACCTGTGATCCCCACTGATGAGCGTGTTCCGTTATCCATTCCTGACCCACTCAATCCAAGGTATTCCTATGCGGCGGGAAAGATTATCAGCGAGATGATGGCCATCAACTATGGCCGAACTCATTTCCAACGAGTAGTCATTTTTCGTCCACATAATGTGTACGGCCCGGACATGGGCTGGGAGCACGTGGTGCCTCAATTTGTGCTTCGCATGAGAGAGCTTTGCCAGGAGGCTGCCAATCCCATTCGGTTTCCGATTCAAGGTGCAGGCAAAGAGACACGCTCCTTCGTGTTTATTGACGATTTCATCGACGGATTAATGCTTGTGATCGAGCAGGGTGAGCACCTGTCGATCTACAACATTGGAACAATGGAGGAAATCACCATTGAAGAATTAGCCCGACTAGTAGGTGAGTACTTTTGTAGGAAGGTCGAGATTGTGCCAGGCGCGCCAACAAGGGGCGGCACGCCACGGCGCTGCCCGGACATCACACTACTTGCTGGGCTGGGATACCAGCCCAGGTACTCCCTTCGCGATGGTTTGCCCATTGTCGCCAAGTGGTATGACGAGAACGCCCACAAGGCGCCCAAATCATGGACTGCTGAAAAGGGTTAAAGAAATGCCGAGACCGGGGAAGACTGCAGCAGAAACAGGGTCGAGCGTTGTCGTTGAGAGCTGCCAGCTATGTGATGAGCCTGATTTGCAGCCGATCCTCTTTCTGGGCTATCTCCCGCCAGTAAACCAGATGCGCCTCAATGGCGAGCGTCCACAGGAACAAGCCGCTTATCCGGCACAGTGGCTCTACTGCCCTCGCTGTGAACTAGTTCAGCTTGGGCTGGTGGTAGATCCTCACATTCTGTTCCCACCAGAGTACCCTTATACAAGTGGCACGACAAAGATCTTGCGCGAGAATTTCGCTGAACTCTACCGGGAGTGCCAACGGATTCTCCCACTGGGAACGCAAGATCTGATTGTGGACATCGGCTCCAATGATGGCACCTTGTTGAGCAATTTCAAAAACGGTGGTCATCGCATTCTGGGCATTGAGCCAACCCTGATGGCGAACGTGGCGAACGAGCGGGGGATTCCCACCCTGATGGCTTTCTTCGGGCGCGAGATTGCCACAAAGATAAAAGCCAAGCAGGGGGGAGCAACCATCGTAACCGCAACAAACGTCTTTGCCCACATGGAAAACATCCATGAGATGATGGGTAGTCTTCTTTTGTTGCTCGATGACAAGGGCGTTTTCATCTCCGAGTCCCACTATCTGATGAGCTTGATCGAGACTCTGCAATACGACACTATCTATCATGAGCACTTGCGATACTACTCGCTGCAGAGCCTCAAGTATCTCCTTGATATGCATGGGCTTGAGGTTATCCATGCGAAACGCATTCCCACCCATGGCGGTTCCATCCGTGTATATGCCGCTAGGACCGGCATCTACCCGGTCCAACCATCGGTCGACACGATGCTGAGGGAAGAAGCCTCAGTAGGCCTGAACACGAAGAAGCTGAAGGAATTCAAGCGGCGAGTTATGCTATCCAAGCTCCAGCTACATGCATTATTGCTCGATATCAAGAACCGAGGCCAGCACATCTACGGAATCGGCGCTGCGGCCCGCGCCAGTACATTGATCAATTATGTCGGACTGGACGATGGAACTCTCGACTGCGTTCTCGAAGTCAAGGGATCTCACAAAATTGGCAAGTATATGCCGGGAACGTTGATCCCCGTGATCGAGGAATTGCGACTGTTCGAGGATCAGCCAGAGTACGCTTTGCTCCTATCGTGGCACATTGCTGATGAGCTGAGGCCCAAGCTGACCCGCAAAGGATTCAAGGGGGACTACATTGTTCCCCTGCCGACGCCACGGGTGGTGCAGAGTCAATAGACGGTGAGGTCGGGCACACCATGGGCCAGCTCGATATCGTTATCCCTGTGTACAACGAGGGCAGGAATATTCTCGGGGTCATGGAGGCTCTCCGTGGTTCCGTCAAAACCGCTTTCCGGGTTCTGGTTTGTTACGACCGGGATGATGATGACACCCTTGAAGCCCTGAAATCTTACCGGGCTTCTTTCGAAATCGTGCCCGTGAAAAATCGCGGACGGGGGGCGCATGGAGCCGTGGTGACAGGATTTAACGTCAGCACGGCCCCTGCCGTTTTGGTCTTTCCTGCAGATGACACATACAATGCCGGAATTATTGACAAAATGTTCCAGAAGTTCCAGGAGGGCTGTGAGATCGTTGTGGCAAGCCGGTTCATGGAAGGCGGACGCATGGTTGGGTGTCCGTGGTTGAAGGCCGCGCTGGTGCGCGCCTCGTCTTTTACGCTCTACCACTTTGCTCGTCTTCCGACCCACGATGCGAGCAATGGCGCGCGCCTTTTTTCTCGCCGGGTGCTCGACCAGATCCGGATCGAGTCTTCGCAGGGATTCACTTACAGCGTCGAGCTTCTCGTAAAGTGTCACCGACTGGGTTGGCGGATCTGTGAAGTACCCGCCCTGTGGTTCGAGAGAACCCAAGGTCGAAGCCGTTTTCAAGTGATCAGATGGCTGCCCGCTTACGTGCGCTGGTATTGTTATGCCTTTGCGACAGCCTATTTGAGACGTAGCGCTGATACGGTCAAAAGGAAGGAAAACCCTCCTAGGCTCCATAAGAAGAGCGGATCCTTTTTCTAGACTCTTTTGGTGCACTG
>JALLOM010000210.1 GCA_027717865.1 Acidobacteria bacterium AH-259-O06
GTGATTATCGAGAGTGACAAAGGGAATCTGCGGCGGTTTATCTTCGGAGACTATAATGGCAGCGGCAAGCTGTAAGGCGTCAGCCGCACGAAGGGAGTGAGTCTCCAAAAGGCGCCGCGCCCGCTCCCTTACACTTTCTACCGAGGTAACCTCGGACCACGCCCTTTCCAGGACAACAAGCTGTTCCTTAGCCCTACGAAAATCAGGGAGCTTCAGGGAACTCTGGCGCAAGCGACGGGTTAGGGCCGAGATGACCTCCAGAGGGGTGAGCAACCAAACCACCATCTCAGTGTCTTGCGCTAGCAGGCTACGGCAATGACTCGTCTGCTCCTCTGCCACCACTAGCGGTACCACCGCAGAGGCGTCCCAGAACCTCACCGCCCCTGTTCTCTTTCCTCTAAAAGGGCCCTCAATACACCAGCCCGCTTGCCTCCCAGGGTTTCCTTGAAAAACTTCTTAGGGAGATGAGCCCTTCCCCTGCGGATGATTCCTTTCCGCTCCAGGGCCGCAAGCTTCCCACTGGGAGCCTTCTGCGAGACTGGGTGAAGTTCCGCTACAGGGATCTTACGATCAAAGACCAGGATTGTCTCACCCTGCCGCACATAGTCAAGATAGCGGCTAAGCTGATTTTTAAGATCCGATACCTTCGCCCGTCTCATGTGGCTATAATAGCCTTGAACAACGATTGAGGTCAAGATACCAAATGCTATCATCATGACTCATCGACCCGACAGGCGCCGCCGCGTTTATACGGCGGTTGTGCTCTACTTCATTTTTGTCTTCTTGGCCCTGATGTGGCCCGTTTACCCGTTTTTTTCTCGGATCTTCCCCATGCTGCTAGGAATTCCGCTCTCGTTGGTTTATCTGGTGTTTCTTCTGGTGCTTTCCTTTCTGGTCTTATTGGGCTTGTACCTGTGGGAAGATCGGCACGGTGAAATCGAATAATGGAAACCTGGCTGATCGTCTTTCTTACCACTTTAGGCTATCTGCTAGCTTCACTCGTGATCGGGCTTGTCTCGGGAGGCAGGGCCTCTTCCAGCACTGAGGGTTACGTGGCTGGCGACCGGGCGCTGGGGTTTCTGGTGCTTTACTTCGTCATGGGGGCGTCAATTTTCAGCGCGTTTGCCTTTCTGGGGGGTCCCGGCTGGGCCTATTCGCGCGGGGCCGCAGCCTTCTACATCATAGCCTACGGGACGGTGGGGCTTGTCCCTTGGTACTTTATCGGTCCACGCGTAGCCCGCGACTGGGCAGGAAATTCGGCTACGTTACCCAGGCGCAGTTGTTCGCTCACCGCTACCAAAGCCGGTTTCTTTCCGCCTTGCTGGCGCTGATCAGCCTGGCGGCCTTTCTTCCCTACCTGACGCTGCAGATGCAAGGCGCCGGTTACGTCTTTTTGGTGGTCACGGAGGGGAGAGTGCCGGTGTGGGGAGGTGCTGCCATCGCCTACGGCGTGGTTTTAATTTATGTTTTTCGAAGCGGAGTTATGGGGGTTGCCTGGACCAACACTTTTCAGGGGATCCTGATGTTGGCCCTGGCCTGGATTCTGGGCCTTTATCTTCCCTATCGACTTTATGGCGGTGTCGGTGCAATGTTCGAGCAGCTGGCCGCCGAGGTGCCGGAAATGCTGACGGCACCGGGGCTGGACGAGGCAGGGAAGCGCTGGACCTGGGGCGGTTACTCGAGTGCCATTGCCGTATCGGCTCTCGGATTCAGTCTCTGGCCCCACTTTTTTATGAAGATTTACACGGCCCGAAGCATCCGCACGCTCAAAAAGACGGTTGTCTTCTACCCCACCTTCCAGATCTTTCTCGTTCCCATTATGTTTATCGGCTTTTCCGGCATTCTGTCTTATCCCGGTGTGGCGCCTGCCGACACTATTCTTCCCACGATTGTCACGTCCATGGATCTGCCCGCTGTGGTGGTCGGACTCTTCTGTGCAGGGGCCCTGGCTGCCTCCATGTCCACCGGTGATGCCCTTGTCCATGCCGCCGGGTCGATCCTGGTAAAGGACTTCTATCGGGTTCTCTTTCGCCCCGACCTTCGTAATGGCAGCGAGACGCGGTTGATTCGAGTTTTAGTGGTGGTTATAGGAGCCGTCGCCTATTACTTTGCGGTGGTCTCAAACATCTCTCTGGTTTATCTTCTCCTGCTTTCCTATGGAGCGATTGCCCAGCTGTTCCCGCTTCTCATGGTGACACTGTTTTGGCCTCGCTCCACCGCAGCCGGGGTTTTAAGTGGACTGCTGGTCGGCTGCAGCATTACCTTAATTTGGAACCTCTTTCCGGCTCTGCAGTGGCAGCAGATCCACCCCGGCATTTGGGGGTTAGCCGGCAACGTGATCACACTGGTGCTGGTTTCCCTTTTCACCAGGCCCATGGATGAGCAACACGTTCAAGAGTTTATGAACATCGACTAGGAGGACATCCATTTGCGCAGCCCTCACCCTTTTCACGGTTGACCGAGTCTCAGGGTTCCGCTTGAATGCCGGTCGGGTCAGAAACCTGTGCTTCGTGAGGCAATGAAAATCGCCAACTGAGCAAGAAAATGGTTGCCGCAACGGAACTTGTGATTTACAACAATAGTGTGCTAATTTTGCCTGGGGGTCATGATCCACATCAAATGGGGGTTAAGGGAGGCATGGGACTGACTCGACACTCGAAAGGAGTTAGTATGAGAGGACTCAGAACGCCCGCTCTGATAGTCGGAGCCATGGTGGTTTTCCTACTGGCGTTGGCAGTGATTGATACGGCTTCGGCTGTCGCTGAGCGGTCCAGGATCTCGCCAACTTCGCTTACCGATCAACAGAAAGCCATCCACCTGCTCAACCGGATTACCTACGGTCCTCGCCCTGGCAATGTCAAACGGGTGCAGGTAATGGGGCTTGATGCCTTTCTCCGGCAGCAGCTTCATCCGGAAGGGATCGACGACCCGGCTGTGGAAGAGCGGCTGAAGCCACTCGAGACGATCTGGATGAACAGCGGCGAACTGGCGCCGTACTTTCCTCGGGGTAGTGTGCTACGGGAACTGCGTAAGCAAGGCCTCGGTTCGACCCAAGAGGAGATGAAGAACCGGGCCGATACCCGGGGAGACCGAAAAGCTAAAAAAGGTCGGAACCCAATTTTCCGGCCGCTCAACCGTTTGCCGGGACCGGTCGTACCTGAGGGTCGGAAATTTCGTAAGCTCGGCCCCATCAAAGGTGTGAATGGGCTAGGCGTCATCTCCCAGCAATTACAGGCCGCCAAACTCATCCGTGCCGTCTACAGCGAACGCCAGCTCCAGGAGATCATGGTGGACTTCTGGATGAACCACTTCAACGTCTACATGGGAACTGGGCAGGATCGAATGATGGTATCGACCTATGAGCGTGAAACGATCCGCCCGCATTGCATGGGGAAGTTTCGCAATCTGCTGGGCGAAACTGCTCGCGCACCGGTCATGCTCTCTTACCTCGATAATAAGTTGAGCATTTCGCCACGTTCGGTGGCGGGGCTAAAGGCTAGTCAAAAGGGCAAAAAGGCGAGAGGGCTCAACGAGAATTATGCCCGGGAGCTGATGGAACTTCACACGCTTGGAGTCGACGGCGGGTACACACAACAGGACGTGATCGAGGTGGCCAAGGTCTTTACCGGTTGGACACACTCCGGGAATGCCCGTGCAGGCCCCGTCGCATTCGAGTTTCGTGCCAACTCCCACGACCCCGGAGACAAGACCGTGCTGGGCACAACCATTCATGGAATTCCTGGGAAACAGGGGGTCCGGGAAGGTGAGCAGGTTCTGGACATGCTGGCCAAACATCCCTCCACAGCAAAGTTTTTGGCGATGAAGCTGGCCCGCCGCTTCGTGGCTGATGATCCGCCGAGGTCACTTGTTCGCAAGGTTGCGCAGACATACTTGAAAAGGGACGGGGACATTCGTGAGATGCTGTCAACAATCTTTCATTCGAAAGAGTTCTGGTCGCCCCAAGCCTACCGTGCTAAGGCGAAGAAACCGTTGGAGTTGATTGCCAGCTCGGTGCGAGCGGTTGGAGCAGAGTTCACCCCCTCCCCAGCTCTGCTCCGAACCATGCAGCTCATGGGGGAGCCACTCTATCATTGTGGGCCTCCCACGGGCTATCCCGATGTTGGGGCGGCTTGGATTAATTCAGGCACACTGCTCTATCGCTGGAACTTCGCGGTTGCCCTCACAGGAGGCAGGGTGCCGGGTGTGCGGCTTCGAGGCTTGTTCGATCTTGCTGGTCAGGGGACGCAGGAAATTCTGGACACCCTTTCCGATCGATTCCTAGGTGAAAAGTTGTCAGACAACACGCGTACAAAGCTCCATGCCATGCTTGAACACCACCGGGCTGAGATGACCGACCGTAGAGGCAAGGCAGAGCGGAGCGAGGTGCAGTACATCGCCGGCTTGGTGCTCGGCTCCCCGGAATTTCAAAGAAGATAGAGGACAAAAAAATGATCATCAGCAGACGCTTTTTTCTCAAGTCGAGTGGTTTAACCTTGTTTGCCACCGGCACGGCGCCTTCCTTCTTGGTGCGGCTGGCAGCCATGCCCAGTGCTGGCAGGAAAAAGGTGTTGGTCGCCCTTTTTCAGCGGGGCGCGATGGACGGTCTAAACGCCGTCGTTCCTTATAGCGACGACCTCTACTACCAAGCTCGCCCGACCATCGCCCTGCCTCGACCTGGTAAAGGAGAAGGGGCCGTTCTGGATCTGGATGGCCGTTTCGGCCTGCACCCGCAGCTGGCTCCCTTCAAGCCATTCTGGGATGATAAAAGCCTGGCGATCATTCATGCGGCGGGTTCTCCTGACGCGACTCGCTCACATTTCGATGCCCAGGACTTCATGGAAAGCGCCACGCCAGGAGATAAAGGGACCCGGGACGGCTGGCTGAATCGATACCTTGAAGCAAATGAGCGCAAGGAGGCGGCGCCGCTGCGGGCGGTCTCTATGGGACCCAAATTAGCTCGCTCCCTGCAGGGTTCCGCACCGGCCGTCGCAATTAACAATCTCGGGGATTTCAGACTGCCCGACAAGGCACCCATCAAAGAAGGCTTGATGAGCATGTATGGCGAGGTTGGGGCCGCTCAGACGAGCACTTTGATGAGCCGTGTCAGCCGAGACACTTTTGCCGCTCTGGAGCTGGTGACAAGGCTCGATGCTAGCTCCTACCACCCGGCCAATGGGGCCAGTTACCCCCAGAGTAAGTTCGGCGAATCGATGAAGCAGATCGCCCAAATGATCAAGGCAGACCTGGGTGTGGAAGTCGCCTTCGCGGATATGGGGGGCTGGGACACGCACACCAACGAAGCCGTGCGGCTGAACAATCTGTTGGAGGAGTTCAGTTCAACCATAGCCGCTTTTGCTACCGATCTAGGCAGCAGGATGCAGGATGTCCTCGTGCTGACCATGTCGGAGTTCGGCCGAACCGCGCGAGAGAACGGTAACCAGGGAACCGACCACGGCCATGCCAACTGCATGTTCGTGTTGGGCGGCGTCAAGGGGGGGAGGATTTACGGCGATTGGCCCGGCTTAGAGCGGGAGCAGCTCTACGAAAGCCGGGACCTGGCGCTGACGACGGATTTCCGTGACGTCTTCGCGGAGGTCCTGAGCCGGCATATGGGGGCCAAAAAGCTGGAGCAGATCTTCCCTAACTATTCACCGGATCGCAAGAAATTCCAGGGGTTCTTGACAGCCTAATTTCTCCCCGAAGTATCCCAGTTAGGAAGAGAAAATCTCCAGCCGCTGCCTCACAATCGCCACGCTTGTCTGTGGCTTGCTTTGGCAGCTCGATTCTGGTGAAAATGAAAAACTTATTCATGCTCTTTGCGGGCATCCTTTTACCGGTCATCATTATCTGGAGCTTGACCAAGCCCCCCAAGGAAGTGCCCTTGGAATGGGAACTGGCCGTGGTCAATGCAGAATCTCGGGTCCCTGTGGATCATCCCACGGTTTATGAATTTGGTGGACTGCTCGACCGCCTGGAGAAAAAATGCTCCAATTCCAGAAGGGAAATTACCGAGGTTTGTATTGCGGCTTACTATTTTCGGAAAGAACGGGGCAGCTTGGACACTTTACTGGAGTTTACCAGCGATGTGGATGAAGCGATCCCCAAGGATCTGGATTTCAAGATGGACGTAAAGAAAGTCGTCCGAGCGATGATCA
>JALLOM010000211.1 GCA_027717865.1 Acidobacteria bacterium AH-259-O06
CGATGGCGTTTCAGAGAGTTGGTGATTAGACGTGCGGCGAAAACTATGCCAAAGATCTTACAGCGTGCCTGGTTCGTTCTTGCCGGCCTAGCTCTCATGGCCGTTTCCATTGTTTGGGCCTTTCCCATTACCGATAAACCCTTCGAAAAATGGACACTCGATCAAGCTGTGCAGGTCTTGAACGAGTCGCCCTGGGCGAGGCAGGAGACATTCACGCAAGTTATTGGGGGAATTGGAAGTGGAGTTCGCGGAGAGAAAGAAATCTACAACACCTTCTTTGTACGCCTTCTATCTGCACGTCCCATCCGCGAAGGCTACGCTCGCGTCAAGCAAATACAGGAGGATTATGACAAGCTGAGCCAGGAAGAGAAGCGACGCTTTAATACCTCACTGCGTCCCATCCTGGAATTAGACGTTGAAGGCTGGATTGTGGTTGCCGTCAGCTTTCGTTCCAACGACCCGGACCTCGAGAGTCGCGTCAGGCGATTTTGGCAGGTCCAGACCACCGAGACCATGCGAAGTCGCGCTTTTCTTTCTACACAGAGCTTCCCTCAGGTGGAGGTGGTCGCTTACTACCCCCCTTTGGAAGAGGGGATTGGAGCCAAGTTTGTCTTTCCCAGGGAAATCGAGGGTACTGCAGTGGTGTCTGTGAAGGATGACAAAGTTACGTTTGAACTACTGGAAGTTCCAGGCGCAGATCCTCAGCTGCGAGCCACGTTTGTCGTCTCTGACATGGTCGTGAAAGGACGACTGATTCTGTAAATGATGCGAAAGAGGGTGACACTGGCACTGTCGGCAATTCTTTTGACTTTCATCTCCCCTTATGCGGCAACTCTGCGTGGGAAAGTGTACTTGCAGCCCGACAAAGCTGCAGCTTCGGCCGAACTTTCGATCGTAAACTTGAAGAGTAAAGAAAAGACTATCGTAACCACCGATGAGCAAGGGCGGTTTACACTGGAACTTCCACAGGGAACTTACGGCATCTACACTGACGAACCCGAAAAGGCGGTGCTGCTGGTCCGCTTTAGTTTGAGGAAGGATGAATCCCGAGACCTTGAGATTCGATTGCCTCCTTACGAGGATGCGCACAGTGGCGCGTTTGGTTTCAATCCGTCGCACCTCAGGAACTTTGGATCAGACATACAAGAGAGCAGCTCGGAAGATGATACTTCCTTGAATGACATTCACGATCTGGAAGTTCAGATGGTGAGACTCGAAGAAACCGTTGCATCAGAAAACATGTCGCTCGCACGCCTGGTTAATCCTTTTCCAGCTCAAAAGCGGGGACGTTGGCATGGCTCCCTGTATGAGTTTCACCGAAACGACAACCTTGATTCCCGTAACTTCTTTGATCCGCTGGGCGACCCCTTGCCCGAGTACAAGCGAAATCAGTTTGGTGCTACTTTCGGGACGAGGCTAGGTGACAGCTTGAACCTTCTGGTCTTCTATGAAGGCTTACGAATCATACAGGGTTCGACGATTCTTTCTCATGTTCCGACAGCGGCCATGAAGCGGGGGGATTTCAGCGAACTGGCAGAACAGGTCCGGGATCCGATCAGCGGTCAGACTCTGGCAGGGAACCGCATTCCCGGGGACCGGATTCATCCGGTGGCCAGACAACTCCTAGGGCTGCTGCCTGACCCCAATCGGGATGACCCAAACCGAAACTTTGTGAATAACCAGCCGCTAATTAGCAACCTGGATTCGCTTTCCTTTCAAGCTGACCAGCAACTGGACCACGCTTCCAAGATTCTCGTGCGTTATTCTCTCATCGAGGGCGACCAAGTTCGGGTGCACCCCCTTCCAAGTTTTGGTTGGCGGAGGAACGACCGCCAACAGAGCGCAAGGCTGTCATATACCCGCAGTATCACGAACCGGTTTATCACCTCAGTACGAGTACGCTTTGAGCGTGACACGAACGTCATGCTTTCGAAGAACGCCGGAAATGAAGGCCTGCTTGAGTCGCTGGGGATTTCTGGCTTGCACACACTGGATCCCAGTGAACAAGGGTATCCAGAGTTTTCCCTTGCCGGATACGCGCGTTTCGGAGACCGCTTTTCTCCTCTGACCTATGTGAATAACCGCTTTTCTTTCGAAAGCACTGTTTCCTATACACCCAATAACCACAGCATCCAGTTCGGAGTGGACTTCGATGTTCGTCAGGTGAACAATAACCGCCCGGGCGGCTCGCGCAGAGGAAGGTTTTCCTTCAACGGCTATTACAGTGGTGATGCGTTTGCTGACTTCCTTTTTGGACTGCCGGACAGGGCCTACCGGGAAGTGGGCTCCGATCGCTCAGACCTAAGGTCCAAGCACTGGGAGTTTTTCTTCGAAGACAACTGGAAGGTAAATTCAAAATTTAACTTCAGCTTTGGGGCAAACTACTATTATTTCCAGCCCTACCGTTCCATTCACGATAATGTCTCCACTTTTTATCCCCTTCTTTTCGAACCTCCGACGAACGGAGAAATCGTTATCGTGGGAAGCCCACGAGCTACACAACTCGGCTTAGACCGGGCAGGGGAGGGGGGGCTGGTTTTTCCGGATGGCAACGACTGGGCTCCTCATCTGGGTTTAGCTTATAGTCCTCTGGGGAACCAGCAACTGGTCCTTCGAACTTCCTATTCCATCTATTACTCTCCACCGCGACGAAGTGAATTCTTGCCCTACCTGGGTCGAAATTATCCCTTTCACTATGCACAAACTGCTCAATCACGGGTAGACACTCCCGATCTGGATCTTAGTACACCTTTTGAGACGATTACACCCACTGAGCTGCGCATCCGGAGCACTGAATCTCGCCTCAGAACGCGCCACACCCAGCACTGGCGACTAAGTGTGCAAAGCGAGTTCACCCAAGGTTGGTTCGCGGAGGTTTCCTACCGAGGCACTAAGGGGACTCACTCGCGTCGTATACTTACAGCAAATGTCCCTTTGCCTGGGCCGGGTTTCATCCAGTCCCGCCGTCCCAATCCCAACTTTGGGTCCTTCGAGATTCTCACTGGGAGCGGTTCTTACACGCGTCACTCTTTAAATCTGGCACTGGAGAGACGTCTCAGCGACGGTCTCTCGCTCAAATCGGGATTCAGTTGGAGCCGGCTTTTTAGTGATTCCTTCCGACGCTATCCCTCCAACCCGCGTAATCTTCGTGCCGAACGGGCACCTTCCAGCTTTACACCCACCCGCCTATTCTTTCTGAATTATATCTACGATCTTCCTTTTGGAAGCCGGGACCCGAACGGCGCTGCTGGTCGGCTGCAATGGTTGTTGGACGGCTGGCGGTTGTCCGGCATTACAAACATCCAAGATGGCACTCTTTTTAGTGTGACCTTGCCTGGAGACCCCAATAATGACGGTGTGTCTGGAGACCGTCCCCATCGGCTCGGTTCGGGGCGATTGGACTCGGCACAGCGCTCAATCGACCAATGGTTCGCGACCGGTGACTTTGAAGTTCCTGCTGGTTACACTTTTGGCAACTCTGGAAGAAATATCCTTTCAGGACCCAGCTTTCAAAACTGGGATCTGAGCCTTGTTAAGCGGACTCCGCTTTCGGACGGAGAAGTGGTTGAATTTCGGGTCGAACTCTTCAACGCTTTCAATCAGGTCAATTTCGACAGTCCTGATGCCGTACTGGGCACCTCGTTGTTTGCCAAAATATTCGGGGCGAAGCGTTCACGGGAGATCGAGATCGCCGTAAAATACTCTTTTTAAGGCAGGGGGTCAGAGGTCAATAGGTCACTTCATATCAATTGCGTTGAGGCTCCATGTGTCGCGTCCGTCTGATCCACTGGAACGCTGCTGAGGCCGAGGAGAGGGCCGGCAGGCTGCGGGCTGCCGGCTACCACGTCGACTACGAAGCGCTGGACGCCGCTGGCCTGCGCGCGCTCAGGGAGTGTCCTCCAGCCGCGCTGGTCATCGATCTGGCCCGGCTGCCTTCGCAGGGGCGGGACGTAGCCCTGGCCGTTCGGAAGTACAGGGCCACGCGTCATGTGCCCCTCGTCTTGGTTGATGGTGACCCGGAGAAAGTGGCGCGCATCAAGGAGATCCTGCCGGACGCGGTCTACACCACTTGGAGCGGGATCCGCAGCTCACTGAAGCGAGCCATCGCCCATCCCCGGGCAGACCCCGTGGTGCCGCGGTCGATTTTTGACGCCTACTCAGGCACACCGCTGCCGAAGAAGCTCGGCATCAAAGCCAACTCGGTAGTTGCTCTGGTCGGCGCGCCGCCGGGGTTCCAGAAGACCCTCGGCGAGTTACCCGACGCTGTGGCGATGCGCACAGGGGCACGCGGCCGGTGTGATCTCGCCATCTGGTTCACTAAATCGCGCAAGGACCTGGAGCGCCGCGTAGAACGGATGGGCGCTTTCGCCGGCAAGGATGGACTCTGGATCGTCTGGCCCAAGAAAGCCTCCGGAATCGCCACCGATCTGTCACAGGCCGTCGTGCGCCAGGCCGGTCTCGCCGCGGATCTGGTCGACTACAAGGTGTGCGCCATCGACGCGACCTGGACGGGCCTGCGATTCACCCGACGCAAATCCAAGTAGCCCCGAGTACCCCCCCCAGGACCACAAAGCGCTCGCGATAGGGCGGGCAAGCGATCCAGAGTCGTCAGCACCTTTGCGGTGCCTCCGGCAGCGGACGCGATACAGTATCGAACCGGGAGTGCCGGACGGCACGTTATGGATGTGGAATTGTCACCAACCCCGGTTTAAACTTCCTATCGTTCTAAACGGCGCTATCAGAAGTTATTATCTATTCACCGGCCCTAAGTAGCGGTCGAGCCAGGCCAGGGTTTCCTTGATAAAATCATTTCTCGGGACGATATGGTCCGTTTCGTACAACTTCAGCTGCTTGTGCTCATCCGGAGTTCCTAAAAGGTCAAACATAGGTTTTATTGATGTCTCATAAGGGAAAATCGTGTCGTATTCACCGTTTAACATCAAGGTTGGAGTTTTCACTCGGGTAACATAATTCATCTGATTTGCTTCAGGACGTCCACCTTCGATGAGGCCTCCTGCCACTAACACGCTTGCTTTGAGACGTTCCTCCACGGCTGGGATGATCGCTCCGAATATCCCACCCCAGCTCATTCCGTAATAAGCAACCCTGTTGATGTCAATATCCTGACGGGTTTCCAAATAGTCGATGCATCTTTTGAAGTCTTTTCCCAACTGAATCAGGTATTCGGTAAACAGATGGGAATCGTCTCCTCCGCGGATTGGAATCAGAGCTGGAACTCTGCGTTCGAATGTCCCTTTATAGACAGGATAGAGGGCAGCCCGGCCGTTTTTCACTATAAAAGAAAGGAAAACCTCAAATTCCATATAGCTATCAAGGTCTTTGCTCGATTCTTGAAATACAGAACCCGAGCCGGGGAAATAAATGACTGTCTGATAGGGGGGCGCTGTATTTTCAGGAAGAAAAAGATGCGCAATGATCCGCTCATTGCCATAGGCGGCATCAAAGGTTATTCTCTCTTGAATCCAATCTTCAGAGCTTTCATCCCTCGATTCCACGCGTGCATTCAGATCCGTCTTATCGTAAGAGAATTGCTCTTTGTAAACCTGAAAAATAGAATCTGCAACTGGCTTTTCTTTGTAAAAATTTCTAGTTTCAGCAAATTTTGCCATTTTAAACGCTGATTCGGGAATTCTCTCTGGGTCAGGATAGAGAGCACATCGGAACCCATTTTTGTAGGATCTGTCGAAGGAGGGCGCTTGACTCTGACCTTTGAACATATAGGTGTTATCGTTCCAGGCGCCGCCCCTGATTAATCTGCCTTTCGGGGTTTCGTTCCAGCACCATTCCCTCACATTCCCTGCCATGTCATATGCTCCGTAAGATGTGATGCCTGGAAGACTCCCCACCGGAACAGGACCTTCTCCCTTGAAATTACTAAAAGGAGCAAAAACAGCGTACCCCCCAAGTTGGGGCCATAGGATTAAAGGAGTATATTCACCTCTTGCAATACCCCAGTGATGTCCTGTTGGCAGACTCTTCCCCACAAATTCTGCATACCCTGCTGCCTCGTACCAGTTGATTCCTGAGACCGGATAATCATCCTGTCCCTTGGGATAATCTCCTGCCTGCCATGTGGCCGGGCCGGGCCTGCCTGTTTGATCTACCAA
>JALLOM010000212.1 GCA_027717865.1 Acidobacteria bacterium AH-259-O06
ATTTCTGTAGGTTGGAAATCCCTACCAGCGCAGGGTTCAGAGGAATTACTTTTCTTGACTTTGCTTGTCAGATGGCAAGCTAATTCTGAACTGGACTTTTCCGATATCCTCTCTAATCTGATTCATCAATTCTCTATAACGCAAATCTTCTCCTTGGATCTTGGCTTGCTCCATGAACTTATCTAGGGAGATGCTCTCTGCTAGCATGTCATTGAACTTTGCTGTCAGTAATATAGCCGTAGAACAAGCGTTTGAAGTTTCCCGCAAATAGTTTACGAAGGAAAACTGCTTAATACTTCCCGGGGGTTCATCCTGAACCCTACGAGCCGCATCTAAAGCAGCCTGCAGCGTAACGTAAAATTTGGCGAGTTGTTCTGTTGTCTTGACGTCGTTTAACTCTCCAAGGTTGGCTACATTCGCTTGAAATATGGGATGAGGCAGATTCCACACTGTAGGAAGAAATTTGTGTTCCGATTTCTTCCAATGATCGTAATGCGTGGCAGCGGCGGAGCAGACAAGTGGTTTGATAGTTTCCACTTCAGCTCGAAACGCTGCGAGCAATTGATCAGAGCGCAGGTCTGCTCGCCTTTTGATTTCTGTGGTGGTAGCCCAAAAACCCCCCGCGAGAGTAATCAACAGTAACATGAGCGGCCCCCAAAAAAGACGGACCGCAGGTCGGTCGAAAAGGCTCTTTTTTTCCGACGGCTGAGAGGTGTCTCTGGGGGTCTTTGATTTTGCCAAATTTTTGCCCTTTTTCTTACAGTAAGCCCCAAACAGGACCCAATTGTGGATGTTTCTACTTGTCTTTTTGATTGTACGAGTAAGTGGTGACAACTCAGCGAGGTAGAGCTTACACATCATATGTGGACTGCTAACGGTCCGCTCTTTCTTGATGCTCTTGGCGGCTCTTCTCCTTCGCCCTTGCGTTGGCTTTTTGCCATGTGACCCTTAGGGCTGAGAGAGCTAAATCAAAGTGGAGGCCTTACCCTAAAGAATACCGTCACATGGCCGTATAGTCGGCTTATCGGAAACTGGCCGGTGAATCAGCTTTTCGGAAAACTGTCGCCAACAGTTCTTCGCGCCCGGCAGTCTGGATTTTCCGCTTAAAGGTGGGTCAGTTCACTCATTGTTCATGCCGCCCGCCGTGGTGAGCGCCCACGGGTTCGTTGCCGGGAGTGCCGTTAACTTTGCGTGTCTCCAAGTGTAGTCAATTTTGATGTAGCTGTTGAAAGCCTCTAAGACCCCAAGAAGTCAACACAGTTCAACAAGGACGCCCGTAACTGCATGCATAACAAAGCCTTAAAAATCAGCTATTTTCAGCCAAATTACGGATGTGTTTTGGGAATAGGTCCTCTCCCCCCGATAAACGTCAGCGATAAGTAATGGAATTTACGGGATTTATCGGAGGCAGGTCCACCCGCACAATCTGCTCAATTCTGCACCCTTTCTGACCATCGGAAAGCCCCTTGCTTTGGAAACTGTTTTTGAGGAGCAGCGGAGATCAGGACCGGGGCATAGCTCATTGAGCTAGAATTGAACTCTGGGATCATGACCAAGAGACGAGATGCGAAAGAATATGCAATTAGAGCCCGAGGCAAAATCAGCAAGGAGTTTCAGCAGCTGCCCATCTTCAACAGACCCCGGTCGGTCGCATTATACAACTATGTGGCCGCCTCAGAGGCGGATACACTTACTGGCCTTTTGAAGGGCGGCCAACCGTCCCTCCTGAGAAGCCACAGACGATTGGTTGAATCGAGTTTGTGGGCTATTCCAAGAATTTTTGAAGTCTGCCCCAATTCGGATGAGACGGTCCAGATTGTTCAGACGATCTTCGAAGAAGCAGCCGAGCTCCTAGACTTCGCGTGGAAATATGAAAACGTTCAATACTCTTTTGAACTTGCGGATCGGGGTCAATTCCAGTTTTTTGTGGCCGCCAGAGACCCTCGCATCAGCTTTGATTACGCTGCCAAGGATGCAGACCGAGCAGATACGATGATACGGGCTCGGGAGCTGAAAAACATGAGCACGAACTTTGGCGACGCCGATCCATCCCAATCAGTGTCAAAGATTGCGGAAGAGCTCAAGATCGCGATCAAGTCGGAGCCTGGCAAGATTTGCGAATATGAGTTTACGAATAGACTGTGCGAGCTAGCTCAAGAGTATGGTAACGCCACGTTAATGAAGCTTAACCCTCTTGAAATCCCATCTGGTGAGGAGTTTTCTAGCTTGAGGTTTCGCGATTTGCAGGCGTTTTGGTCAGCCTTGACTGGCATTGTCGAGATGCACTGGGCGGCGCACCAAATCGCTCACCAAGGTGAGTTGGTGGACGAATGGATTGAAACCATTGTTCTGAACCAGCCGAGAAAGGACTTTGCCGAACTGATCTCCAGGTGCTCGGGGCTCCAGAAGGAGATTGCTGAAGAACTTATTGCCTGGCATACTTATGACCGCTCAATCGCAGGCGATACACCTATCCTGCAGCCATTTATTCCCCTCGGCGGGAATCGCCTTTGTCTCCCAAGCCAATTTATCCGGGGTAATAGTTTCGAGCGAAACTTCAGAAAACTGGCTAATCGACATCCGCAGCTCAGAATCTTCGGCCGAAAGCTCGAAGGTCGGCTGGAATCGATTGCACTCGACCAAATAGAAAAATTGTTTCCTGAGCCCAAGTATCGGGTTCGAAAGCAAATCGAAATCCCTGGAGTGACTGACGCGGATTTGGTGATTTTCGATTTCAGTTGTGATTGGGTCCTGATTATGCAGCACAAATGGTTAATTGCTCCGGACAAGTTACTTGAATCGTCGGCAAACGATGAGAAGCTGGCTGCCGGCGTCAGGCAAGCTGTGAGAGCTAAGGAGTCCTTTGAAAAAGAGCCTTCATTTTTGAAAGCGAAGATGGACCTTGACCCACAACAGGAGCTTAAGCGAATCACGGCTATAACCGTGTGTCGAGGGCTTGCTCACACTGGATTCCTTTTTGGTACTCAGGTGCCGGTGATAGGAGAGGTTGACCTCAGATGTTTATTAGAATGCTGCGATTCTCTGGAGGAGCTCTATGAGGCTGCGCTTTCACGACCCGATCAACAAGAGGCGGCGACCGACGCCGTGGAGATAAAGACCCGGTTCGAGCTGTGTGGCTACGAGTTTGTGTTTCCTGGCTTCGGTGTATTCGACTGACCTTTTTGCGCTCACTTGGGCATTGTCTGGCATGGAAAAAAGGTTGTGAAAAGATCCCTCCGGCGACCCATACGGCGGATTGCTGGGCTGCATGACAGACGATGGATGAGCACCCCGCGACGGATTTCCACTGTAGTCAATTTCGTAGCTGGCAAGAACCTCCAACACCAAAAAAGTTCAACAACTTTCAACAAGGATGGCCGTAACTGAATTGGACAATAAAGTCTTGAAAAAGCGACGTCGACCAGCGCCTGCACCTGTGCGATGGCCGGGCGGTTTTGAGTCCGCTTGAGCGCTTGCAGGACGCGGGCCTGGTGTTTGGGTGGGAAGATTCCTTCAGCCGTCTTTTGATGCCTCACTTCCCAAGATCAAACCCGCCCGGGGTCGCTCGAAATGAGTCATCGGCGCCTCGTCTCTCCCGGATTCGACGAACGTTTGATAATGCTGGCGGCCAGCGAAGAACCCACCCAATCGACGACACACGGTCGTAGGGGACGGCCAGCTTTACGATCAATTTCGACTTGGACTACACTTTAAGGTTGACGTGTCTCAACCAACATATCGACGGGGATACACATATATAAAGAGAGTCCCACGTCCTGATTAAGGCAGGGGGGAAGTGCGGGAGTGGTGAATTTTGGCTTTCGACGACAATCCACAGGTAGACGCGAGTTCTGAACGGAGTGAAGAGTCCGTTCTCGTGGTGCGGAGAGTTCTATCTCAAAAAAACGGCTTTATATGCCGAGAGGAGCATCCTGACTTTGGCGTCGACTTGCAAGCTGAACTCATCGTTAACAGGCAAGCCACTGGAAACAAGTTTGTTGTCCAGATCAAAAGCGCTCAAAGTCTCTCAGAGGTAACCAGTAAGGGGAACAAGTTTCTTTCTCTCCAGTTCTCGACATCGCGCCTCGGGTACCTTTGTCGCTCCGCTCCTGGTTACGGTCTGGTGGTTCTGTACGACGATTCGACGAAGATCGCTTATTATGACTTCGTTGAAAAGATCCATCAACGACTGTGCTCTCGGTCAGAGCCATCCGCTTGGAAACAGCAAGACTCTGTAAACATTCACATTCCGATCTCGAATGTTCTTGATGAATCCGCTGTCTCTAGCATTCACAAGCTCTACCAACGTCGTTTCTCGAACCACAGTCTGCTTGTGGAGCGGTACGGTACGGAGTTTGGAATCCCAGTGATTGCCGGGGCGTTGCCGTCACTCAGCTTGGACTTGGCCAAACCGGACACTCTAGCCGCATTCCTGGAGAAATATGGGTTCGCGTTGTTCAATCGCCGTGATTACGCCTTCTTGATCCAGCTAATCCGCGAAGTCCCGTTGCGGCGTTTTGAAGAATCTTATGAACTCAGTTTCCTTGCGGGACTGGTTTTCAGTGAGTCTGACCGCCTAGCTGACGCAGAATATTACGTTCGCAAAACGCGGAAGTTAGCAGCGAAGCCTTCCGAAGAAGAGCGCGTGCTCTTGGATTTCTGCGCGGCAAGGATTGATTTCCACTTCGGCAGAATCAATGTCGAGGAGTATATCGCAACATTGACGGATCTGATTCCAGAAACGAGGGTCGAGGCCACCCGCCTTAACCTCATGGTACGAACTGACTTCCTGAGAGTCTGGAGTTTCCCGGCAGGCAGAGAGAAACGAACGGGGGAGGTCATCCTGAACGAGGTTCGGAAGACGATCAAGAGGATCCGCGAGAGCAAGCTCGAAGCTACAAGGCGACGGGTTCTCCTCCTGGCCGCAGCCGCGAACCTTCACCAAATAGGGCTGAGCCTGAAGGCTTTTGAAGTTACCGCTCTGCAGATTAAGCAGGATGTCATGGGACGTGTCGGCTTAGCGGAACGATTGGCCGTGGCACGAAAACTCCTCAGTATCTTCAGGGAAGCGATGGGGATTGTCCAAGAAGTCCAACACGAGGTGGACAAGTCAGATGAAGCCAAAGTAGTCAAGCCGTACCTTCAGCATCGTCTTTCCTCCATGATTTTCTCGTTCGCCTTTAACTCCATGATGCTGACCGGGCAGCTAGGCCCGGATATGCAGGATCTCCTGCAGGCACCATTCATAGGAGAGACGGAAGCATTCAACGAATTTGTGAAAATAGGAGCTCTTGGGGAGGCGTACGCTGCCTTGACAACTGCCCTTGAGCTGAGGGTGCTCCACGATGATCACTTTGCCCCGCCGATGACCGGGCCAACAGAGGCAGAGTTGACCGAAAGGATCAGGGGTCTTGAACGAGAGTTGGACAAGCCGCGGTATGTTTCGTTGGTCCGCAGGTTCTTGCAGCAAAAGACGAAGGAACCACCGGACTCGCGAGGATTTTCTGAGATGCAACCGGGAGACGAACGGAAATTCGCTGAAACGTTTGCAAATGCCTTAAACCTGCCTGCTGACCGCTTGGACAATATCATCACAGACATCAATGGCCAGAGAATATTCGCCGAAGCCGTCCCGGATCGAGGTGTCGAGTTGCTTCAAGATCTCCGTCACACCAAAAGTCTTGAAACCATGTACAAACAGCCCGTTAAGTACATCGCTGAGTGCCGACGATGCGGCTATCGAACGAGCTCCTCGTCGGATATTGAGATCGTCATCAAGGAACTCCGTTCCAATCATGCGGACAAGTGTTCGCCCCAAGAGTCTTGAACCAGAAGTTTGCAGAGATCTCAGGACAGGCTGCGATACGCCACAGGCTCACTTGGCCGTAAAGTCGGCAACCCGTCCAGATGGAACTCGCCGCTTTGGCTGTGCGTCTTGGAAAATGGTAACAGCATAATCATCAATCTCTAATCCCTTGCCGGTTGCAAAAAATATGTTCTCAAAGAGAAAGCAAACGTCTCTGGGAAATCCGTGCCAGGCAGATACGCCACTTCGCAGAAGCAGGCGTCGCCCTACTTGTATGATCCCCAGGGGATATATCAGGTCGCCTGAAGTGG
>JALLOM010000213.1 GCA_027717865.1 Acidobacteria bacterium AH-259-O06
AAGAACCAGGTACGGATTTCACCTTTGCTTTTTCTTCTGGTGGCAATTCATATAAATCTTTATCAATAGGAGCAGGTGGTTTAATCCGGCGCTCAATTCCATCCAAGCCGGCCATCAAAATCGCGGCAAAGGCCAAATACGGATTGCATGACGGATCCGGTGTTCGAAATTCGATCCGTTTAGCCTTTTCGCTTGGCGAATACATGGGGATACGAATACAGGCGCTTCGGTTGCGTTTTGAATAGATGAGGTTAATCGGCGCTTCGTAGCCGGGGACGAGCCTTCGGAATGAATTTGTGGTTGGATTGGTAAAGGCCAGAAGACTTGAAGAATGATGCAGGATACCTCCAATACAGTACTCCGCTAATTCACTGATATCACCATAACGACCTGATTCAAAAAATAGATTCGTACCACTTCTCCATAAACTCAAATGGACATGCATCCCTGAGCCGTTATCCATAAAGATCGGTTTGGGCATAAAAGTAACAGTCTTGTGGTAATGATGGGCCACATTTTTAGTGACGTATTTGTACTTCATGAGACTGTCGGCCATATTGGTCAACGTATTGAATTGGATACCAATTTCTGCCTGTCCGCCGGTTCCAACCTCATGGTGATGCAACTGAGCGTCAACACCAATCTTCATCATTGTCTTTACCATTGTCGAACGCAGGTCTTGCATACTATCCATGGGGGGAGTTGGGAAATAACCCTCTTTGTATCGAGGTTTATATCCCAAATTGGGTTTCGCTCCGTTTCCTGAGTTCCAGAAACCCTCCTCAGAATCGATAAAGTAAAAACCCTGGTTATAGGTTTGATCGAACCGAACTTCATCAAAGATGTAGAACTCTGCCTCTGGGCCAAAATAGGCGGTATCACCGATCCCAGTAGTATCGAGATACCTTTCGGCCTTCTGGGCGACGCTTCGCGGATCACGGGAGTATATCTTCAGGCTGATCGGATCCTTCACGTTACAGATGAAGCTTAAAGTCACGTGTTCCATGAAAGGATCGATAAAAGCACTTTTCATATCTGGTTTAAGCAGCATGTCGCTTTCATCGATCGACTGAAAACCTCTAATGGAAGAACCATCAAACCCTATGCCATGAAGAAACAAATCCTCGTTAAACTCTTTAACCGGCAGCGTAAAATGCTGCATCAAACCGGGAAGGTCAGTGAATTTAAGATCGATGAATTCAACGTTTTTTTCTTTAATCAGCCTGAGGAGGCCCCGGTAGGTCAATCTTGAGCTTTTCTCTAAGAGACCGTTTGCATGGTTGGTCAATTCGTTTTTAGGATTTCTCATGATCATTTTTAGCACCCCTGATCGTATTTAAATCTAGCCAATCGCTCTCCCGCCTCGGTCACCGGTTCTAATCCTGATACACTCTGGCAGGTCGACAACAAAAATCTTGCCGTCGCCAATGCTGCCAGTTCTGGCTCCTTCGATAATCGCGGCGATAGTGGGTTCAACAAAATCCTCGTTGACGGCAATCTCTATCCTGACCTTTTTAAGAAGCTGGATTTCTGTGATAACCCCGCGATAGGCTTCCGTATATCCTTTTTGCTCCCCAGCTCCTAAGGCATTTGAGACCGTCATCTTATAGACCTGTGCATCGAAAAGAGCTTGTTTCACATCAGTTAGTTTATGAGGCTGTATCATGGCGATGATCAGTTTCATTTCACTCTTCCTTCCCGCGCCGTAGCATTCTCTCTACACTCAACTCGTTGTAAACACCTGGAAGCCAGAGTAAGCTTCCATGGCATGTTCTCCGATGTCTAATCCCTTGAGCTCCTCCTCCCTGTCCACACGGAGACCCACAAGCGCCCGTAAGAGCCAAAATATGAGAAGGGCCACGCCAAAAACGCTCACTCCGAATGCCCCAACGCCGACCAGCTGCTTCAGGAAAGTGTGTTCGGGGTTAAAACTAAAAATACCCACTGCCAAGGTCCCCCAAACACCGCAAACCAGGTGTACAGAAATAGCGCCTACCGGATCGTCAATTCTAAGCTTGGAGTCGATAAAGATTACGGAAAGCACCACCAGTGCGCCAGCGGCAAACCCAATCATGATGGAAGACCCCACTGAGACCGTATCTGCGCCAGCTGTAATGCCAACCAGACCAGCTAAGCATCCATTTAAAGCCATCGATAAGTCAGGTTTCTTCTGAACCCACTCCGAGGTAAAAAACGCCCCCACCACACCCGCCGCGGCAGCTAGACAAGTGGTCACAAGTGTGCGGGATACAGCTTCAGGATCTGCCGATAAAACCGAACCCCCATTAAAACCGAACCATCCCAACCAGAGCAAGAACACACCAATGGTTGCCAAGGGCATATTGGATCCGGGTATGGCGTTGACCAAGCCTCCCACATATTTGCCAATCCTGGGCCCAAGAATAAGAGCCCCCGCCAAGCCTCCCCAGCCCCCCACGGAGTGGACCAAAGTGGAACCAGCAAAATCATAAAAGCCCAATTGGTCTAACCAGCCACCACCCCATTTCCAACTTCCTACAAAGGGATAGACTAAACCCACAAAAACAGTTGTGAAGAGCAGGAAACTGTTCAGTTTGATTCTACCGGCTACAGCTCCGGAAACGATGGTTGCACCTGTGGCTGCGAACATGGCCTGAAAAAGGAAATCTGTATAGTAGGTATAACCGCCATCGGCATATTCAATTAGACCAGCTGCTCCCTCCGGTGAAGATAATCCAAAGCCTGCAAAACCGAGCCAGCTTCCATAGATCCACGCGTCTCCCGGATACATTAAATTAAACCCACAGAAGGCGTAGGTTAACAGTCCGATGGAAACAATCATGGTGTTTTTAAAGAGAATATTGACCGTGTTTTTGGCTCTGATCAGACCGCTTTCCAAGGTGGCAAATCCCAGATGCATGACGAATACCAAAAAAGTCGCCACCATCATCCAGAGGTTATTGGCAACAAACAGGGCCTCATCACCCGTGGCCCCCTCCACAGGGGTGAAAAAACCAAAGCAAATCATCCCCATCAGTACCAACATCCTCGCTCGCCATCTTCCGGTTGAACTTCTTCTTCTCAACATCTTCTCCTCCGTTTTAAGAGCCCTCAATCTCGTCGACTGGGTGAGACATATGACAGATTTTCCTTGTTTCGGGACTCCCCCCCTCACCTCAGTTTTGTGCTGACTGAAGAACCAGAACCTTCTCGGGCCTGAGGAGGCTCTAGAAAGCCAGGCTCAACGTGAATCCTCCCCAAATGGTATCGGCGAAAGTCGCCGGACTGCGCGCGGTGCCGCGGAATACCTCTCGCGGATCTTGGAATTGAAAATTACGAAAGTCCCCTAACAAGGCGCTGTAGGAGACAAAGGCACTGGCCGACCAGTTCTCGCCCAAGCTGATAGGCGCACTGATCGTGAAGTTGAAATCGTGCGCACCGGCTTCGGAAGCCCCATAGTAGAATTCGCCGAAACCCCCGTTGACAAAGGCAAGCGAGCCGGAGAGGTCAACCCCGGAAAAAACGTTGTGCGGTAAGGTAAAAGAATGTCCGGCGCCTAGCAAGAAGTAAATGCCTGTGTCTCCAGCTTCCCCAGTTTCTTCCACATCCACGTACAGGGTCGCCGAAGGAGCCAGCGGCACCGTCTCAAAGGTAATACCTCCGTAAAGCTCCGTCGTTGTCGCCAGTGAAGCCGAGCGATCTGGAAAGGTGTAAAAAATCGTGCCGACATCGATCGAGACCGTCTCGAAGGAGTGCGCAAAAGAAAAGGTGTAATCGACCTCTGAGAACTTGCCCTGCAAACCACTGTGATCGCCGGGCGGTGCCAGCGGATTTTGGGGCAGAAATAGAGCATCACCCTCGTTCACAGCCGTCAGGTCAATCGTTCCCCACACATTGAAGGAGAAAGCACCAAGGCCAACCGTCACGGCCGGCTGAAGGCTCCAATCATTGGTGAGCCTCTGCCCGCGCCACATGTATTTGCTCACCAGAGCCGCATCACCGGAAAAGGAATAAATCGATTCGTCGCTGGTATCTTGAGCCAGCGCTGTCGGTAGACAGTAGCCTAGTAATAAGACCAGTACTAAAAGATGTAAAGCTTTATCGAAAATCTTTTTGCTCATGAGATCCCCCATATGGATAAACTTTCACTTTGTTGTTAAGGGCGACCAACGGTTGTCGTCCACGCTGGGGAGGCCTCCAGTGCGCAAGCTTCCATGCCGCCGTGTTCGCCGGTATCCAATCCCACTGCCTCTTCTTCAGGAGCGGCGCTTACACCTGCTACCCTTTGCAAACCTTGTGCCACTTGCGCCCAACCTGGCACGCTCGGCTGTAAGATCGCGAAAACTCAAGGCTTTCAGCACGGCCGCCCGGCACAGGGCGGCCCGCTGTGGTGACAAACGCGTCGTTTTTTATCTGATTTAATACAATATTGTTAATTAAACCATAAGCCTCGGGTTTGCAGTTAGTTGCCCGTACAGATGCTTTTGAGTGAAGTGTGGGCAGGCTCTTTTAGCGCCCTGATTCGGGACACCCAGCCTCGGTGGTATGTCCCAGAATGGCCGTGACAGAAGGGCGCACGGTCTAGTTATGACAATTTTGTCACACAACTCCGCTTAATCGAACAAAATTGTTAGCTGCTTGCTGGTGTGGACAGGCTCCGCGGATTTGCTTTAGTCTTCAGAATTGTGCCCAAAGCGGACTGGCTCTGCCGCCATCTCTCCTAGGCCGGATGAGTCATAGGTTCTCGTCACGAAGCGGCGAAAGCGCCAGCTGGCCCCTACGGTACGCTGAGGAGGCCGACCGAGCGTAACACTGGCAGGCCCGATCATTGCGCCAATGCAGTAGAGTCGGTGTGAGAAATGCGGGCTAACTGCGTTGGGCTCAGCTTAAGTTCCATCCGTTACGATAGCTGTGCCGAATGTATTGGTTAGGTCGAGAAATGTTCGTGACTCTCCCCTTGGAAGCATCCCACTCTATGATCTCACCTGTGCGCACTGCGAGATTGCCCAACAGGACCATTTCGGTCAAAGGGCTGGCGTAATCCGGGAAATTAGCCCCTGCCGGTTTACCGCCCTTGCAGGCCCGGATCCATTCTTTATAGACCCCGGGTGATCGAGGGTACTTCTCGTCAGGGGAATTCGCCAGCAATTGCAGATGCCTCGATTCGGGAATGAGCTTCGGGTCACGGCAGTAGATATCCGCCGCTATCTTACCCTTGTCGCCGATGAACAGTTGGCCGCTATTTCCTCCAGGCAGTGCTCGACCCTCTCCAAGTTCCTCTGGCCGTGTTGGCATTAAGCTGCCGTCGCGCCAGACCACTTTCACTTCGGGCCTGTTGGGGAGCGCCGGAAAATGGTAGGTGACCCTTGAAGTCAGGGGCGCTGTCTCCGAATTCACCGGGGTCCTTTCGGCCGCCACACGCCGCGGGTTTCGCAAATCCAGAATCCAGAAGGCCGCATCCATGGCATGACAGCCGATGTCACCGAGTGCACCGGTGCCGAAGTCCCACCAGCCACGCCACTTGAACGGATGGTAGGCGGGATGGTAGGCACGTTCCGGTGCCGGGCCAAGCCAAAGATCCCAATCGAGATACTTGGGCAGGTGGTATTGTTCCAGTGGGCGCTCAATACCCTGTGGCCAGATTGGCCTGTTCGTCCAGTAGTGGACTTCACGAACGGTACCAATGACGCCCGCCTCAATCCACTCACGAAGTTTGCGCAGGCCATCATTGCTGTGGCCCTGGATGCCCATCTGAGTGCTGACTTTGTGCTTTCGGGCGGCCTGGCCGAGCGCGCGAACCTCATAGATGGAGTGGGCCAGCGGCTTTTGACAGAAGACGTGCTTGCCGAGCTTGATGGCCATCATGGCGGCAACAGCATGGGTGTGGTCGGGTGTGGAAACCGTTACCGCATCAAGATTCTTTTCCTTTTCCAGCATGATACGGAAGTCTTTGTACCGCTTGACGCGAGGGAATCTTCTGAACGAATCGGCACCCCGATGTTCATCCACGTCACACAGAGCCACAATGTTTTCACTGGCAACCCCAACCACGTCGCTTCGTCCCTTACCGCCTACGCCAATA
>JALLOM010000214.1 GCA_027717865.1 Acidobacteria bacterium AH-259-O06
GGACTAGACAAGCTCGCCGGCTATCCAAGTTTTTCTCACTTGCAAATCTTCATCCAACAGCACCAGGTCGGCATCACAGTCTTTTTTGATCCGCCCTTTGTTTTCCAGACCGAGCAAGGCGGCGGGCTGAATGGTTGCCATGGCGACGATCCTCTTGAGATCGTCCTCATTCAGCCAGTCATAAAGATTCTTCAGGCCTCTATCCATGGTCAGACTGCTTCCCGCTAAAACTCCCTCTTGGTTGCGGCACACACCCTCTTCTACTGTCACTTCTACGTTGCCGACCCGATGCCTGCCGTCGGGCATATCCGCCGCGCTGATCGCATCGGTGACAAGAACTAGTTTGTCAGGACCTTTGCACCGCGCAAGAAGTCTTACCATGACTGGATGGACGTGGATCCCATCGGCGATGATTTCAGCCGAAATGTCCTCCGAATCCAAGACCGCCCCAACCAGACCGGGTTCCCGATGGTGAAGTCCAGGCATGGCATTGAAAATGTGGGTTGCCAGATTTGCACCGGCTTCAATGGCCTCCACAGCACAGCGATAATCGGCGTTCGAATGACCCAACGAGACAATCGACAGCTCCTTCCTCGCCTCGTGAATCAGCTCGAGGGCACCTTTCATTTCAGGTGCCAGTGTCAGCATCCTCAACTTACCGTTTGCCGCTTTGAAGTATTTTTGGAAAATCTCCAGAGAAGGTGCCTGAATACAATCCGCCCGGTGAGCGCCTTTCTGGGCTGGGTTGATGAAAGGACCTTCCAGATGAATGCCGAGAGGCCGTGCACCCGGCAATTGGTCGTCCAGAACCTCCGATAGTGCCTGGAGAGAGCGCACCAGTTCCTCCTCGTGGTCTGTAATGATGGTGGGAAGAAAAGCGGTTGCTCCGTGAGCGGCCAGAGAACGGGACATCTTTTCAAGTGCCTGGTGCGTCCCCTCTGCAGCATCACCCCCGGCCGTGCCATTAATGTGCAAGTCGACCATTCCAGGAATCAGACAGTGTCCTGTGTATACTTTGGTTTCGGGGGGAAGATCTAGAGACTGTTTGCCTACGTAGCTGATCTTGCCGTTCTGGATATGGACGAGACCATCTTCCCAATCATCCTCAGGAGTTAGAATTTGCTTCGCATAGATGACCAGGCTGTTGACAGTACTCACCTCCTCTAATATAGTACGCTTGCCCAAATTAATGAAGGAATACGCCGAAGCTTCAACAGGCGGTATCTCTCCTGGTCTAGTGAGATCCCTCGAGACTATGGCAAACCGCCTGCGTAAGCATTCACTCACTTCAACCTCTGCAGCAGGATCGGGACATCCCTCGTCATGCCTTTCTTGCGCAGAGCTCGTCTCAACTCTTTTCTTCCATTTCCTACGCTTCGATGTTAAGAATCCCGATCATCCTTTCAACGACCGATTTGTGCTCTCGAAGGGGCACGCTGCACCGGTGCTCTGGGCTGCCTGGGCGGAGGCTGGAGCATTTCCAGTTGAGAAGCTGCACACCTTGAGAAGAATTGACAGCGATCTGGAAGGACATCCCACTCCCCGGAATCCGTGGGTAGACGTCGCTACCGGTGCACTCGGTCAGGGTCTGTCGATTGGTATTGGGATGGCATTAGCCGCACGGATGAACAGGACGGGCAGTCGAATTTTTGTCCTGCTGGGTGACGGTGAAGCCGCGGAGGGTTCGGTGTGGGAAGCGGCTGCACTGGCCGGCCATTACCATCTGGATAATCTGATTGCCATTCTGGACATCAACCGTTTAGGCCAAAGCCAGGCCACCATGTACCAACATGATTTAGAGAGCTACCAGCAGCGCTTCGCGTCCTTTGACTGGCACACTCAGGTGATCGACGGCCACAGCGTTGAAGAGATCACCAGCAGCCTGGAGTCAGCCGTTGCAGCTCAAGGCCGGCCCGCTGCCATCATTGCTCGCACCATTAAAGGAAAGGGCGTCACTTTTATGGAGGACAAGGACGGGTGGCACGGTAAGCCGGTTGAGCCGGGTGAAGCGCTTGAAAGGGCTCTGGCAGAAATCGGAGAAAATCTCGAACTCGAAGAAGAACTCCGTCTGAGGCCACCTGAAACAGGGGCTCAGGCCTCTGCTGCACCGTCGGTCAATCCGGACACTGGATTTGCCATTGAGGCGCCGCACTATTCTAAAGATGAGATGGTGGCGACGCGCCAGGCCTATGGTACGGGTCTGAGAAAGCTAGGGACTGTTAATCCAGCCGTCGTCGTCCTGGACGGGGACACAAAGAATTCCACCTACTCCCAAAAATTTTTGGAAGAGTTCCCCGATCGCTTCGTTGAGTGTTTTATTGCCGAACAGAACATGGTGGGAGCCGCTGTTGGTTGCAGCGTCATGGGTATGATCCCCTTTGCCTCAACTTTTGCCTGCTTCCTAAGCCGGGCCTATGATCATATCCGCATGGCGGCCATTTCCCAGGCCAACATCAATCTGTGCGGCTCTCACGCGGGGGTCTCAATCGGCCAGGACGGACCTTCTCAAATGGGTCTGGAGGACCTTGCGATGATGCGGGCCATTGTGGGGTCCACGGTTTTCTACCCTTCCGACGCCGTGTGCGCGGAGCGGCTCGTGGCACTGGCGGCACAAACCCCGGGAATTGTCTACATCCGCACCAGCCGCCCCAAGACACCTGTTCTCTACTCCAATGACGAAGACTTTCGAATTGGAGGGAGCAAGGTAATCAAAAGCAGCAGTGAAGACCGCGCCACCATCGTCGCCGCAGGCGTCACCCTTCACCAGGCCCTTCAGGCCTACCAAGAGCTGCGCGGCCAAAATCTGCCGGTTCGAGTGATCGATCTTTACAGCGTCAAACCGCTGGATGAGGAGACACTGCGAAAGGCGGCCCGAGAAACGGGTGTTTTAATTACAGTGGAGGACCACTATCCCGAGGGAGGCCTCGGTGATGCCGTACTAAGCACATTGGCCAGCGAATCTTGTAAATTCCGTAAACTGGCCGTCAACGGCCTGCCTCGCTCCGGCAAACCCGCCGAACTGATGGACAGGTTTGGAATCGACGCTCAAGCCATCGTGACAGCAGTCAGGGAACTCACTTCGTAGGAGTCATTGCAGTAGACGATATTTTCAGCGCTGCCCCCTGGTCCCACACCCGAGCGGTGTTCCTGCGCTTGAGCGCATGCAGCAGCCGCCGCGGCGCGGTGCGCTTGATGCGCAGGTCGTTAGGCATCCGCCTCGGCAGCCATCGGCTGGGTATCCAGATGAAAGATGTCAGTGAACTTCCGGGGCTCTACGGCGAATTGTCCTCTTGGTGGCCTCTTCTCTCGGCCCCAGAGGATTATGCCGAAGAGGCCGAGTTGTACCGTCGCCTAATAGTTGCAGAATGCTCCAGGTTGCCGGAAACCTTGCTAGAGCTGGGATGCGGTGGTGGTAACAATGCATCGCACTTGAAAAAGTATTTCCGCATGACGTTGGTCGACCTATCGCCGCATATACTTGCCGTCAGCCGCGCACTGAATCCCGAGTGTGAACATATCCAAGGGGATATGCGTACCGTTCGGCTGGGGAGTGAGTTTGATGCGGTCTTCATCCATGACGCGATCGTCTGTATGAGCTCTGAGAGGGATCTTCGACAAACGATCGAGAGGGCATTTATGCACTGTAAACCAGGGGGTGTGGCACTGTTCGCGCCGGACCATGTTCGAGAGACATTTCGCCCTGCAGCGAAACATGGTGGGCATGATGGCAGAGATCGAAGCATGCGCTATTTGGAATGGACTTGGGATCCGGATCCGAGCGACACCACGTATGTTGTCGACTTCGCATACCTATTGCGTGAAGCGGACGGCCAGGTACGCTGCGAGTACGACCGGCATGTGTGTGGGCTCTTCGCCCGGCAGGCCTGGCTCCGCATAATCAGCGAAGCTGGTTTCCACGCACGCGGTATACCGTTCGAGCATAGTGAAATGGAGCCGGGGTCCTGTGATGTGTTTCTTGGCGTGAGGCCAGGTGTCTGATCGCCACAGCGGAGGTGGCTGCCTAACACCTTGCTGGAGCGGACGTCGCTCGCGGCGCCGCTCAGCTCGCAACCGTTATGCCTCAAAGCCTAGTGTTCTCGACGACATGAATCAGCATACTCGGAAGATCGTCGACCAATTCAGCAAACAAGCGATATACTTCGCCAGGATTCCCGGGCACGCTGAGGCAACCCCGCTACTCATCGATTCCGCCAGGGTTTCGCCCCATGATCAGGTCCTTGACGTCGCTTGCGGCGCGGGTGGCGTAGCTTGCGAGGCGGCTCGCATCGCCCATCACGTCACAGGAATCGACGTGACGCCCGCAATGATTCAACAAGCCAAAACGCTCCAGTCACAGCAGGCTCTGTCGAACGTTACATGGCACACTGGTGATGTCACGCAGTTACCTTTTCCAGCAAACAATTTCGACGTCGTTCTGACGCGCTACAGCTTTCACCACTTCATTGACCCCGCGGGTGTGTTGGCGGAAATGGTCAGAGTCTGTAAACCGAATGGGCGTGTGCTCGTGGCTGATCTGGTCCTGCCGCCAGAAAAGATCGCTGCTTATGACCGGATGGAGAAGCTACGCGATCCCACTCATGTGGGCGTTCTAACCGAGTCGAGACTTCGCGAATTGTTTGCGACGTATGGACTTAGCAACCTGCAATGCTGCGGCTACGCGTTTGATCTGGGCCTCGATCAGCTAATGCAAGCGTCGTTTCCAAACTCCGGCAACACGGATCACGTTCGCGACTTAATTGTGGGCGACCTGGGAGTTGATGATCTTGGAATCAAGGTTCATTTACGCGACAATGCTGTTTGGTTTTCATATCCGATTGCCATGGTGGTCGGCACAAAAGAGGCATAACAAATCGTTGCACCGGAGCTGGCTCGCTATTCGGTTTTTCAACGCCCATCGTGTTGGTCCGCCAGCCCGGTGAACTCGGTCGTTAGACGGCCAAGACTGAGCCCAAAAGCTATTGCAGTGGGGGGTCGTCAAGCCACGGGAATACAGATCACGCAGCAACTCCCACCACGACTGTTCGCTCTCCCTGTAGCCATCTTCGACGGCAACGATTTCCTTCTTGCCGTCCGCTCGGGCTCCGATCAAGATCAGTAAACAGAGCCGCGCATCATCGAAGCGAACGTTGCAGTAGACTCCGTCGGCCCACCAATAGACGTAGCGCTTCTTAGAAAGGTCTCGCTGTCGCCACTTCTC
This sequence comes from Acidobacteria bacterium AH-259-O06, assembly GCA_027717865.1. Taxonomy (GTDB): domain Bacteria; phylum Acidobacteriota; class UBA6911; order RPQK01; family JADFOI01; genus JALLOL01. The sequence goes on from JALLOM010000214.1 coordinate 5,219, forward strand.
GTAATCCTGCATCCATTTCTGTTTGAGTCCGCTGATCGTCTTCGCTGAAAGCCCAGGCGCATCTGGCCCCAGGAGTGCACTCACCGCTTCCCTGAAATCCCCTGTAGAGATGCCTTTCAAATAGAGCAGTGGTAAAAGTTCCTCGACGCTCTTGCTGCGTCGGAGGTAAGGTGGAACCAGGCTCGATCATAGGCGGATGGTCTCCTCTGATTGGCCACCAGGGTTCCGATCCCGAGTCCTCGGAACCCGGACTTTGATGCCGCCAAGACCAGTCTGAATCTCTCTTTCCCGCAGGTAGCCGTTTCGCACCACCCGCTGGCGGCCCTGCTCATCGAGGAGTTCTTGGTATTCCTCGATGAAACTCTCGACTTCAATTTGTACTGCTTCCGCCAAGAGCTTCTGTGCTCCTTCTCGGAGAACTTCTGTCAAAGCGTCTTTGGCTGTGGTTGGCTGCTGGATCGAGAGCACGGTATCGTTCTTCACGGCGTATCCTCCTTCCTTTGTGGGTGAACTCATGATTGGTCTTCACGAGTTCAGGGTACGCCATCTCACAGACGTCCCTCATACACAAGTTTCGATCATAACTCCAAGGGGAGAAAAGGAGTCTCGACCTTTATCAAAAACCTACGTTGGTGGAGCCTGATCCTGTTGTCTGCCCACTTCACTTGGACGACCTGGCCATGACAAACGGTTACGATACCCACTAAATCTGTGGTCGGCAGTGTTACCAAAGACCCTTTACGAATCTTGCCCGCCACCCTCTCTTTCTTCGCTGGTAACACTGCCCTCTTATTATTGCAGGAGAACCCGACAGTAAGCC
>JALLOM010000215.1 GCA_027717865.1 Acidobacteria bacterium AH-259-O06
CGGCGCTTTCGCTGCTTCGTGATGAGAACCTATGAATAATCCGGGTTGAAGGATGCTTGACACGACGTACGTTTTCTCGTACGATTATGACCATGAAGACAATTACGGTGAGTCAAGCAAGGGCGAAACTTTACCGCCTGCTCGAGGAGACAGCGGTTTCGAGCGAACCCATCCAAATCACTGGCAAGAGGGCGAACGCCGTTCTCATCTCCGAGGACGACTGGCGGGCCATCCAGGAGACCCTTTACCTATTGTCTCTCCCTGGTATGCGTGACTCCATTCGCAAGGGTCTGGCCACTCCCATTGAGGACTGCGTCGAGGCCCTGGAGTGGTGACACATTGGCGGGTCGTCTTCACCCGCCAGGCGCAAAAGGACGCCAAGAAGATCTCCGCCGCCGGTCTCCGGCCCAAGGTGGAATATCTCTTGGACATCTTGAGTACTGATCCTTTCCAGAGCCCTCCTCGCTTCGAAGAGCTGGTCGGCGACCTGGAAGGCGCTTTCTCCCGGCGCATCAACATCCACCACCGCTTGATCTATCAGATTCACAAGCAGGAAAAGGTCGCCAAGGTCCTGCCCATGTGGACACACTACCAATAGCCCACGGGCATAGAAGCAGGTTTATGATCTTCCCCCACAAAAATCAGGCGACGAAGGCGGGACCAAGATATCAGCGATCTCCTTGCGGTAGGCTCGCCGCCTATTCCAGGTGGGTGCCTACCTAAAAGCGTGCGTTTACATGCGAGCATCCTGCCGGGGAAGCTGGCCCTTCCAAGCTAAAATTCGATCATCGGCCGTGATCAGGGTGGCCCGGTGGATCCCAGCAGTGGCGGCAATGATACGGTCGGCTGGATCCGGGTGGAAGTCCGAGATAGCGGCAGCGGCGATACCGATGTCCCCGGTGACGGGGATCTCAAACAGCCCCAGATCCAGCACCTGATGTCGCCAGGAGCTGAGGGGCTTCTTCAGACGATGTCTTCGACCTTGAACTGAAGTTTTTCGAAGGCCTCTTTGGAGATCGTTCCCTGGCGTCCCGATTCCAACCGACGCGCCAAATACTCATCACCTTTCTGGGCAAAATCGTAGGTCCGCGTCGAGCCGTCTTTCAGCTTCACAATCACCCGGGTGTCGGGCTCCGGAAAGCTTGATTCAGTCTTTACCGGTTTTTTATCGTGGATGGATTCAAATTTAATGTCGTCAATGGGATACCAGAACTTGTAAGAGAGGGCTTCTTGGTCCTTTTGTGACTCCGGTTCCTCTACGATCCACTTGAAATCTTCGTGTCTCAGGGCGATTTCTTCATCTCCCCGGCGAATAATCAGCTGGGCAACCTGATCCTGCTCAACATCGAGTACCTCCTTGTCCCGAAACTCCCAGACTTTTTCATTTAGCTTCTCAAAAACGTCTTCTTTCACGGTGAACACTGGGGAACGATCGGGATTCCGGGCCAGGTAGTCCTCTTCCTTTTTCTTGCCCAGCTCCAATGTCCTCCAGCGATCTTCGCCTTCCTGACGAACTCGCACTTTCACCTTGGGTTTATCCAAGCCGTAGGATTTAAGCTCTTCGGGCTGCTCCGACACAAATTCTTGAGCCTCGGCAAACTCCAGTTTTGAGAGCAGACTGCTGACGGAACTCTGATCGGCGCGCTCCTGAAGCGGAGACTCCAAAACCCAATATTCATCCTGCTTGGTGAGTCGAATTTCATTGGACGGATTGATTATCTCAATGGCTTGGACCTTGCTTTTCTCAAAGGCAAGCACCTTCTTGCTGCGCCAGTCGCTCAAGTCCTTATCGGCAGTGGAGAAGATGTAGTCGGAAGTCAGAAAGACGGTGGGATCCCTTTGGAACTGGACATAGATCTTATTTCCAGTGAAGTCCTTGCCGCCAATCAGTAACGTCTTCTCCTCCTCTTCACCCCGGACTTTTAAGGTCATTCGTGGCTCCTTGAGCCCATACTTATCGACCTCGTTACCCCCTTCTGGGAAAGTCCGATCCCTGCGAGCGAGTTCAAGATTGCGAAGCAGCGAATCGACGGTATTGCGATCAGCGGAAGTTTCAACGGGCTGCTTAATCGCCCAGTCCTCCCCTTCCTTTTTCATTGTGATCGGCTCTTTGTCGGGACGCGAGATCTCAACCGAGGTGATCTCCTCTTGCTTCATGCGGAGAAGGCTTTCTTCCAGCTCTTTCGCCTCCTCCCTCTTTTCCTGGCCTTTGATCTCGTAGAAGTACACAAAAGCAGCCAAAGCCAGGAACATGGCAAAAAGCACCAGTATTTTTTTCATGACAACGGCTCTTTTTTCTTATCTTCTTCGATACCAAACACTGATGCCTAAAACCAATGTGGCTAAAGGCAAAAGCACCACGGTGCCCCAGAAAAGCAGCCTCGATTGAGTGAACGTGACTTCAATTCGCCGATTTTCCGGATCCTTGGCCCGAATGGCAATAAGATCGGTTTCCTCAGCCAACCAGCTGACTGTCATCAGAAACAGATCACCATTGGCCCCAGCGTCAAAGTAGGCATTGGTGGCAAAGTCAGAATCCCCGTACAGGACAAAGCGTGCTTCCCGCTGGACCGATTCCGAGCTCTCTTCCCGGTCGGAGCTCTCTTCCTCATCCGTACTCCCTTCCTCTTCTTCACCTTTTCCGGTTTCTTCGCTCTTCTCTGCTGCGGAGTGGGTTGCCACGGCAGCCAGATCGAGTGGACCCTCTACATCCTCGCCTTCATCAAAGGAGGCGCGACCTTCCCTCAGATTAGCCTCAGCCCAGCTCCGCGAAGAAGTCTTCGCCAACCCAACCGTCTCATAGCCCAGTGAACTTTCAGAAGTGGTGATATTTTGAGCCAGGGGGAAAAAGGTCATCACTGCTGCCAACTCCTCGGTGATGGGGTGATCGGCATATTCAGCGACCAGAGGTGCCGCCGCTCCCAGACCGAAGAGCTGTCCCAGTCCGCTGGCATCGATCACTACCTTCTGCCCCAATCCCAGACCATACTCGGCTAGAAAATCGCTCATATCAAACTCGGTCTCAGGATCCACCAAAAGCAGGAATTTACCTCCTGAGGTCAGGAACTCCCTTATCAGTTTCTCTTCATTGGGGAAAAAATCGACCTTGGGTCCAGCCGACACAATCACCGTCGCATCTTCGGGCAGTTCGTTCTCCTGGGCCAGATTGTAGGCCTTCACCTGGTAGTTTTGTTTCTCGATGGCTTCTCGAGCAGCGGAAAACCCCTGAGCTTCCGTGTCATTAATGTCCCGTTCCCCGTGACCCTGTAGGAAATAAACCACTTTCTCCTCTTTCCGTGTCACTTTAATAATGGCGTTGGTGATTTTTTCCTCGCTAAAATCATCCATAATCTCTTTTTTCGCTCCGCTCATCACCACCACCTGGCCATTGCGTGTGATTTCGTACTGGGAGGTTTTGCCCGGATCTTCTTCTGGATCGACGATTTCGTAACTGAGCTTCGAGGAAGCATAGCGGTACTCTTTCATGAGATCCTGGAAATTCAGGCGCCCGCCTTCGCCGCGAAAGAAACCGGTAATCTCAACCTCGGTGTCGAGATTCTCCACCACTTTTCGACTTTGATCGGAAATCGAGTAGAGCTGCTCTTCGGTCAGGTCAATGCGTTTGTGATGACGAAAGTTTAGAAAACTCGCCAGAATCAGTATTCCCAGGGCAAGTAAAACCGTCAGTCCCGCTGCGCTGCCGTAGCGTACCGCCCGCGTTCTCAGAGCGCTTCGGATCGTGGAAAAGTTGGCGGCGAGATATGCGCCGATCAGGCCAACGCCTCCATAGACGGCCGCCTGGGCTTTCCAATCCCACTGATTGGCCGAGTAGTAGACAAAGCCTGCGAACAAAGCTGCAAGCCCAAGGTAACCAAAACCATCAACGATCTTTCTAAGCATCTACCCCCTCCATTTGCCGGAATCCAAAGATACGGACGTCAAAAACAGCCCCAGAAAAATAAAGGACAAGTAAAAGATCACATGCTGCGAGTCCAGCACCCCTTTAGTGAAATCTTCATAATGGTTGAGTATAGAAAGATAGCGGATCGTCTCATTGGTGATGGTACTTCCCGTGCCCGCTGTAGCATCAATCACCCAGAGGATGAGAAAAGTCCCAAAGGTCAGCACCGCTGCAACAATCTGATTTTCCGTCAGCGAAGAGATGAAAACACCCACTGCCAGCAGGGCTCCTCCCAAAAGAAATGCGCCCAAATAACCTACCAGCATAGTTACGAGCCGAGGAGCCGGCTCGCTCAGAAGGTAGAGGAGTATCGAGTTGACAATTGTCGGAACCAACATCACCAGTAGAAACAAAATCAATGCTGTGAACTTCCCCAGAATGAGCTGAAGATGAGTGAGAGGAGAAGTAAAAAGCAGCTCAATGGTTCCGCGCTTCTTTTCCTCAGCGAAGATGCCCATGGTGATCATGGGTATCAAAAACAAAAGAATGGTGCTGAGGATACCGAAAAAGCCGCGTATCACGGCGGCAGGGGCATCAAAAGGGGGAGGCGCAGCGCCGAATTGCTGCGACTGAAACGCTCGCTGCATCACAAACTCTATGACGTTTCCCAAGATGATGTAAAAGAAGTACCCTGTGATGGCAAAAAAGACCGCCAGGACCACGTAGGCAATTGGACTCACAAAGAGGGTACGGAGCTCCTTTGTGACAATCGCCAGGTAATTTCTCATTCCGTCTCCTCCTCCTGTGTCTCCTCCTCTGTGGTCAACTTCACGAAGATCTCCTCAAGGGTCATGGTTTGCGTACTCAACCGATACAAATCCAGGCCGGACTCAATCACTTTTCGAGCAATCAGATGCCGGACATCCGCACTGCCTTCGGTTTCCACCAAAACCGGCTGACGCGCATTTTGAGGCTCACCCAGCGAGACATTTTTAACTTGCGGGATCTCGCGCAGCAAAGCCGGAAGATTTTCCACCGGACCGACGATGTCCAGCTCGATCCGCTCGCCACCGCTTAATTGGCTGGTTAAGTTTTCCGGTGTATCCATCACCACAATTTTTCCGTTGTTGATGATGATGACTCGCTCACAAGTCATGCTGACTTCCGGCAGGATATGCGTGGAAAGAATGACGGTATGGTCTCCGGCCAGGCCCCTGATCAGCTCTCGAACCTCGATAATCTGTTTGGGATCAAGCCCGATCGTAGGCTCATCCAGGATAAGCACCTCAGGCTCATGAATGAGCGCTTGAGCCAGTCCCACTCGCTGCTTATATCCCTTGGAAAGGTGTTTGATCAGGCGGCTGCCTTCTTCCGCCAGGCCGCAGCGGGCCTTGACATCGCCTAAGCGAGAATCGATCTTGTCCCGGTCCACTCCCTTGATGGTGGCGACGAAGCGAAGATAGGCGTCCACGCTCATCTCTTCATAGAGGGGAGGATGCTCGGGCATATAACCCACGCGCTTTTTGACCTCTAAAGGTTTCTCGAAAACGTCAAACCCAGCGACGATGGCCCTTCCCTCTGTAGCCGGAAAAAATCCGGCCAGGATACGCATGGTGGTAGTTTTTCCCGCCCCGTTCGGTCCCAGAAAGCCCAAAATTTCACCTTTGCGGACCTCGAAGCTGACGTCTTGGATGGCAGTGGTGAAACCATATCGTTTAGTCAGATGCTCCGCCTGAATCATCGCCACCTCCGTATGTTAAGTAGGAGTCAGGAGCCAGGAGCCAGGAGTCAGGAGTCAGGAGTCAGGAGTCAGAATCCAGAATAACAGAGCCGCAACTGCAAGAGAGCGCTGGGAACAACTCACCCGTCGCCTCACCGATTTTGCAAGGTCCTGCCGCTCCTTGACCGTCCGCAGCTGTGGATTGTGATTCTACATTCTGGATTCTGGATTCTGGATTCTGAATTCTAACTCCTCACTCCTGGCTCCTGGCTCCTTGAATCTTTCATTCACATACTTTTCTAATATTTCAATGAACTCTTTTGCAATATCGGGACCCTTGAGCGTTGTGAAGTGTTGGCCGTCGACATAGACAGGAGCCTTGGGCGCTTCGCCGGTGCCCGGTAATGAAATCC
>JALLOM010000216.1 GCA_027717865.1 Acidobacteria bacterium AH-259-O06
CGGGGCTCTGGTAGGGCCCCTGCACGATCACGCCTTTCCCGTCCTGGTTTCGGTCATAGACCGGCAAACTCATTGATCGCTTCATCCGCAAAAAGCGCTCGGCCGGTACAGCCAGGAACTTGTCGATAATCCGTTCGAGCAGCGACTCGCTCAGTCCCAGGCTGTCCAGGAACTCGTTAACCACCTGCACCAGGTCATATTTGGCGTAGTTTTTGGCCTTACTGGGGATAGCTCTCGGATCGCGCAGCATATGCCTGCCCTTCTCGGCCATGAATCGTAATGGGTTATGCAGAACCTCCGCCAGGTCATGCTTCATCAACAGGGTTTCGTACTCATTAACGGTCAAACCGGCATGGCGCTCGTTGGGCGCAAGGGTCATGTCGATCCGGCCTTTGATAATCTCATAGCGCTGCAGGAGCTCATGCAGCTCATCAAAGAACCCGAGACGGGTATCCTTGAGGTTGACCGAATCAATGGGGTGGCTGGAGACGGGGACTGTCAGCTGAGCTTTGCCAACCACGTCTTCTCGGGTGAAACCGATGACAGTGGTCTGCCGGCGGCGTTTCGTATTACCGTAAATTCCGTCCAAATCGATCAAGTAAACAGGGGTATTCGGGTTGTTGATGTAAGTAACAGAACTCGCCAGGCCGGAGCCGATGAAAGTCAGATGCGAGTCGGCGTTGCGCGGTTCCTGGCGCCGTTCTTCCTCGCTCAGCTCAGTCCGCAGGTGAAGCTGATCGTGCTGGTAGTGGGCGTTGGGCGGAAACAACTTCTGGAACGATTGGACAAAGGCACGAAGGACCTCGCGGTTATGGTTCAATCGTGCGCAAAGGCTCTGTTCGAAGTAGCCGGCCGTGGTGTGGTAAGAGCAGAAGAGGGCCTTTCGGTACCTGGAAAGGCGATCGCCAAACTGCCGTGTGATCCGTTGGGTCACATCGATGACATCCAAGCGGGATTCCGGCGTGAGCTCAAGGGTAATTTCAGCCTTGGAGACTCCCATTATTACCTTGTAACGAGCTTATGATCTGGTGGCGTGAAAGTCAACCTGGCCCGGATTATTCATAAATTCTCTTCCTGACGAGAACCTATGAATAATCCGGGCTGGGGAATTCACCTTAAAGGCACGGTTTAAAACAGATTCAGCAGTCTTGAGGCCAAGAAGTGCAGTGCAAAGGCCAGCATCAGCGTGGAGCACAACCAGAGCAACACATCGGTGATCAGCCCCGGCCGAATAGCCGGATCGAGCTGTTTGTATCGCAGGTAAATGGTGGAGAAAGCAATGACGGGCAGCATGCAGGCCTGCGCGATCCCACCCAGGATGATCATGAGCACCGGCTCACCCACAAGCGAATGCAAGACGGTATAGATCAGAAGTAAGGAGACTACGATCACGCACCGCCAACGCCAGCGCTGGCCTTCGTCGCGGACCTTGACCAGACTGAGCAACTCGAGAAGATCCAAGAACACTCGCGAATTTGAAGCCGTAGCGGAAAACATTGTTGAGTAGAGAACAAAAAACCCACCCAGCAGAAACAGATAAGAAGCCCAAGGCCCAAGTATTTCTGTGTACATATTCGACAGGGTATGAACCATCTCGTAACCAGCCGGGACTTTTCCCATGCCGTAAAGGACGCGTGCTCCAAGAATATAAAAGGCAACCGTGGCCAGAGTATAGACGAGCATGGCAACGATGGTGTCGATCTTCATTACACGGATCCAGCCATGTGCCCGATCCAGCCAATCTGGCGATCCGGCCTTCGGCCCCACGAACCGTGCGTAACCTTTTTCCAGACACCAGTAAGGATAGAAAATCAACTCGGTGGCACCTACGCCGGTGATACCAAAGACGGCAAAAGCAACCGCGAGTCCTCCAGTTGGAAGGTGAAACCTGAACCCTTCAACCATGTCTTGCAGGCTTATCCGATAAGGTGTCCAGTACAGCAAGACAACACACGCGATGGTGATGAATGTAAAGCTGACCACCATGAAGATGCAAGTTTTCTCGATCCGGCTATAGTGTCCACCCCACAGGAGCAGCACGGCTAACAGAGCCGCCATAATCATGGTCCAGGTTTGCACGCTCAGCTGGGGAAGAGCCAGGTTAAAGACCTGGCCGACGCCTCCGAGGATCCCTCCCTGCTGGATGGCCACGCCTACAAACATCAACATATAGCACCATATGACCCAGGAGGTGCCCCACCGAGGCCCGGGGATTTTGTCCAGAGCGCGAAAGGTGGTCTCTCCTGAAGAGATGCTATAGCGGCCAAGTTCCTCTTGAATCACCACTTTGATCACGCAACTGAGGATGATCAGCCATAAGGCTGCAAGGCCAACACGCGCCCCCAGGGTGGTGGCGGCAATGAGTTCTCCCGATCCAACGATGGAAGCCGAGACAATCAGTCCGGGTCCGAGATATTTCAGGGTTCTTAGAAAATCCCGCGGCGGCGGCCGTTCGTCACCATTCAGGTCTCTGGTGTCTTGACTCTCTTCCATAGGAGGACTCAGAAGGGCGGGCTAACGTCCAACTCATCACCCAGAGCTGCCAACTCTTTCTTCAAGACCGGGTTGAGCGGTATGCCTCGAGCCAAGCGCCGCTGCTGTGTCTCATGTTCGATCTCGCCAGGCACGTAGATGCGCTCGACCGAGGAAGCATGAGGACAAGAATGCATCAAGTCGATGATCTCATCCACGCGGCGGCAGAACTGAGCAAAGGGCATGAATCTGTCGATACGCACTGCGGCGCACATATGAGCACAATGACTGGACTGAGCAACGTTTCTATACAAAGACTTCACTTGGACAGAAAACGCAGATCCACAGAGAATACCTGTGAAGATATCGATCACCAAGCTCAACCCGTAACCCTTGTAACCCCCGAGTGGCTGGATCAGCCCCTTGTCCGCCGCCTTGTCTGGATCGTCCGTGGGCAAGCCGTTCTTGTCCAACGCCCAGCTGAGGGGGATTTTCTTCTTCTCCTGCTGCGCCATGAAAATCTTGCCCCAGGCTACCGCCCCTGTGGCCATGTCCAGGACGATCGGCAGGCGTTTACGCGCAGGAATGGCGATGGCCAAGGGATTATTACCCAACCGAGCTTCCCGACCGCCCGCGGGGGCCATCGTCGGTCCCGAGTTGGTAGCGGCAAACCCAATCATCTTCTCCTCAAGCGCCATCATGGCGTAGAAGGCAGCTGCACCAAAGTGATTGCTATTTCTTACACCAACCAGACCGACACCCACCTTCTTTGCTTTGGCGATCGCCAGCTTCATGGCCTGCACAGCCGGCACTTGTCCCACTCCGTTGTCGGCATCGATCAGTGCCTCGGCTTCACCCTGGCGAACCACTTGGGGCTGCGCTCGTGCGTTTGTGCCTCCGGCACGCAAGCGCTCAGCGTAGACCTTCAGGCGGATTACACCGTGTGAATCGACGCCCCGGAGATTGGCAAAGATCAAGTGATCGGCCGTGATGTTTGCATGGGCAGGGCCGAGGCCAAGCTTCTCGAAACAGGCGCAGCAAAACGCTCGCAAGGACTCGGCAGGCACCCTCAGGGATTCGGCTTTGTTCATGAGACCGATCGGGATTGTAACCCTTTGACTCCTGGAAGTCTAAGGTACTCTGGTTCATAAGTACGCTAACGTTTGTGGCGAGCGCCGTCCCGCCGCCACCCACAGGGCTGAGGGTCTGACGCGCGATCTCTTTGCCGCTCGTCGTCGTTTCGCGACCTCGAGGCCGTCGCGCCCGCCACAAACGTTAGCGTACTTACAAAACGAGGCACTAAGCCGGGCAGGTTTGCCTCGCCGTCCGACGCTCAAAACCGGGTGCCTCAATTCTTAGAAGAGGCACGCGGAGAATAGAGTTCATTGAGACCTTCAAGTGAGAAATCGGGCGAATTGCAGACAGTGATAATCTGCTGCTCGCGCTCGATGATCTGAGCGGCAGCTTTGGGAACCTCGCCGGCGATCTCTTGGGGCACCACCAGTGCTCCGTGCTTGTCGGCGTGCATCAGATCGCCCGAGTGGACCACTAACCCGCCGACTTTGACCGGTTCAGCGAAATCGACCAGGTCCACATAGGCGTGCGAGACACAAACACCCGAGGCCAGGTAGTGAAAGCCAAGAGCGTGCACCTCATCCAGATCGCGAACGTGACCGTTGGTGATCACCCCCACACAGCCAAGTCGTTTGTGGATTGTTGATTGCACTTCTCCAAAGTAAGCCCCCACACCAGGCGGCTGATCCAGATCCTGCATCACCACCACACGTGGCTCAGGCACTTCCAGGACGTACTTCCAGAAATCGTACCGGGAAGCCGGTTTGCTTGCCGGCTGCTCAGCCGCAAATCGCGCCGTCACAGCGTAGCCGACTAACACCCCCAAGTCCGGAAACAGACAGCCAATCTGGGGCGACATAAAACCTTGATTGCGTACTCGCTTTTCGAAAAGTTCAACCGCGTTTGAGACCGTAGGCGTGCTCAAAGCGCGCAGGGCCTCAAGATCCTCCTTCGATATTTTCATTTCTCCAGGTCTCCGTGTAATCTAGCGGGGATTATTCATTATTCACAAACTGCCAGCTCATCCGACCTCTCGGGTGGGCTTGGTCCGTTCTGAGAACGGACGCTACAACTTTTGCGACACCCTCTCACCGTCGCGGCTCTGCAAAAACTGGAACTCACAGCTGCAGACTCTTCTCCTGCATGGCGGACCAGTCAGGTTCGGCCGCCACCGCGAAGCCAGGACAGGAGAGTGACCCGATGCTCAACTTGCCGTGGCGGATGCGAACATGCACGAGATCTTCTGTTTGCGTGTAGAGATCCGGATGAGCCGTGAGAAACGCCTTTTGTTCGGCTGCCGGAAGACCCGACATACCCTTCACGTAGTGATGACCATTTCGTTCCAGGTGATCCAGCCCAATCAGGGAAACGAGGGCCAAGTCCTGCTGTAGGGCGACGCCGGCCTGGGTGCTGAGGTCCTCTCCGGTCATGAAATAGTGAGTCCCGTCCTTTTGCTCATTCCAAATCGCACAGCGCGCAGCGTTAATGAAGGACTTGTAAATTCCTTTACAGATCTTGCTCGACACTCCCCTGTAACCCAGATGGCGGGCGCGGGGAAAGACCTCAAGATCTGAATCGGACTCATCGATGACAACGGGTCGCTTTGAGCTTAATCTGCTCAAATCCCGCTGCAGTGCCGTTTTGCGCTCGATAGGCTGCTCGATAAAGAGAATCGAATCCACCAGACGCCGCAGAGCAGGTGTGTTCTCCATCGTTTGCCACAGCTCTTCCACGCCTTCCACATCGTGGTACTGCTCATTACCGTCGAGCGTCACGAAATATGGCTGTGAGCTCTTATCGAGAACGGCGGCAATCGCACAGAGGCGGTCCATGTCGTCTTTGACCTTGCCGCTCACTTTGAGCTTGAAATAGGTATGGCCATAAGTGGCCACCACTTCGTCCAGTGTCTCCGGAAGACCATCCCCCACCCGACTCTCTTCAGTTTGGTCGGCCGCACTGATCGGATCAACCAAGCCCACCGTGTGCCGGGCGTGGATGCTGTGGCTGGGACGCAAATTGGTAAGGAATCTATCCAAGGTAGCGCCCGAAAATTCCGGCAGAAAATCAGTCGTCTTGATTCCGGGTAGATTGGCGCGGACAGCATCGTAAAAGGAGGTCTCGTGCAACCGGCACAGAGCATCCAGGATGGCTCGGTCCAACATTGCCGGACCGAAGCCGGCAATCAAGGGGTTCAGATCCTGCTCGCCACATGCGGAAATTTGGGCCTGGTAATTTTTCGCAAACAGGCCAAACGCCGTATGCCACTCCCGATCGGAAGTATAAAGTCGACTGGCCAGGCGCAGCGAAGTCCGCAGCTGTTCAAAATTATCCTCATTGGAAAGTTCCCTATTCTTATCGAACCACTTGGGTGACAGCATTTCAGCTCCCGTCCCCCAAGCTTCTGCACCATTTTCTAAAGCAACCCGAACACGAAGGAAAGCTTGAGGTGCCTCTCTCAAGGT
>JALLOM010000217.1 GCA_027717865.1 Acidobacteria bacterium AH-259-O06
CTGCAGTGTGGTTTGCCACTCGATCGCGGAATTTATCCGTAAAAGTATTTGTTTTGAGCATATGGCTCAGCATGTCACGCTTGTTTGCGTAAAAAACGCACATTCCCACTAAACTCAAAGCAGCCAGAGGGGCTTCCACGTTGCGAAAGCGCCCGCGATTCGTGCCCCGTTGGATGACCTTGATCAACGAATGCAGCGCTGGAGCAAAAAAATCTCGTGCCAACTGATCGCGCCGCGTAGACGGAACACTCAGTTCTCTGCCAATGATCAACTCCATTTCTTTGTCTCTGTGGAACAACAGTTCAAAGTAGTAGCGGACAAAGCGCTTTATATAGACCCGCTCGTCTCCAATCTCTTCGCAGTCAAGCTTGGCCATGTAGTCGCGCATCTTCTGGAAGTGTTCAGTGATGATGCCCATATAAAGTTGTTCCTTTGAGTGGAAATGGTAATTAATGGCAGCCAGATTCACTCCGGCCTTTTGACTGATTTGGCGAATCGAGACCCCTTCCAGTCCCTCCTGGGCAAAGAGCTTAGTGGCAGCTCGAATAATTTTCTGTTTGGTGTCGTTCATGCTAAAATGACTGTTTTAATCATACGTTTGAATGTCCACATCATATCAAAAGTTCGGTACCGATTCAAAAGTTTTGGGACAAGTGTGTTATACACTGGTAGGGGGTGGGTCACGGGCCCGCCCGAAGTGTTCTGGCCGCGTGTTTGGTTCGGGTGAGCCAGCGGCTCACCCCTTGGCAGCCACTGGCTCGCCCCTTGGACGGTGCGCCGGAAAGGCCCATCTGCGAGAGGGAAAAATAGATGATGAGATCGACTAAATCGATCAAAATCGTGATTGGAAAGATACGCTTTTGGGGCCGAGAAAAAGTTTTTAGCCGCGTGTGGAAAAAACTGTGGATATTTTGTGAACCTCCTTCTCTAAAGAATAGTGGATTACACCTTCGTGGCCATAAACCGTTTATTGCACATATAATGTGCAGCGAATTTCCCCTTTTTTCTTCTTGTTTCAACTTCTGAATTCGATATAATCACAACTGTCCCAAGGGGTAAACATAGTAAGTCGAATCCCTGAGGCGGCGACCCGAAGTTTCGCAAGATTCGTTGTCCGACTTCGGTTGTGATAACGAGGAAGGAAGCAAAGGGAAGGGTCGGAGCCAGTTTGCTTCGGTAAGCCGGCATCGATTCTACCGTGGTGAGCTGAAAACCAGTTTTCTTCGGAAAGTCTGGAAGCAGAGTTCAGCGTCGGACGCAGGCCGGGAACTTCCGTTTTGGTGGGATTCTCGCAAGAGAAAAGCTAAAACGGGAAAGGTGATTGGGCGTCTGGGTTGTTGGTTGATTTTCAACCGAGAGGCCAGAAAAGCCGGTTGCTTACTTGGGGAACAGAGAAACCAGTTTTTTACTAAACTGGGAGCGAGGGTTCCTTAAGCCGGCAGGAACGGCTTCTGTGAATATCACTTGGGACACTTTTTTTTATTGATCATATATTCGGCTCCGCAAGCCCTCCTCAGACTCCATTGGAATTGTGCCTTTTGTGTTCTTATGTACCTACGTGCTTAACCCGCATTTCTCACACCGAGCCGGTGTGAGAAATGCGGGCTAGTATCGCCACCAGCAGGACTGGACCATTCAGGAAGAAACGTTAAGTTTCAGGGCAGGGTGGATTTTTTGTAAATGAGCCCTCGACAGAGCCTTCCAAACTGACACAAAAACTGACACAGAGGAAAATTCAGGGATTGACCCGTCGGCGCAAATCGTTGAAAATTAAAGTGCCGGGACGTGGCGGTTGGGGTCTTTTCCTTGACATGAGGGTTTCTTGACACAGTCAAGGTACTTGCAAACCCGTTTGTGTCCGAATTGTGCCCACTGGCGAGTCGCTCAACGGCGCGATCACAGGTAGTCTCAGCTCTGAGATCTGAATCAAAACAAGAGGCCTCAGGTGGGTTCGCCTCTTCTAGTGCAGGCGCTCTCTGACAAAGTGCTGGACCAGAACAGCATGAGTGACTGAGACCTACATTATCCAGTTATTACCTCCCCCTCTCACTTCCGCCAGTGCATCGATCTCAAGAGTTTCCAGTGATCGGATCTTATCTTTCCTCGCCTGAAAATATCCAACTGCAGCAATGACGCCAATACAGCAGCCAATGGCGTGGGTCCGGTAGCTCACTCCCGGCGATAGGTTGGTAGGAATCAGCACGATGAGTCCAATCCCAATAGCATGCAGAAGCCGTTTTTGAAGTGGGCGGGATCGCTCGATAAAAACATAGATAGTCAGCCAGAACCCCGCCATCAGATAGATGACTCCCGAAGCCCCAACCAGTTGAACGTTTCCCGAATAGGTGAGAAGGGAACAGTAGTTTGTGAGTGCGCCGAGTGCCGCAAAGGAGACCGGATACATCCAGAATCCAAAGTATCCGTACAGCAAATACACGAAAAAGGTAAAGAAAATGGCATTGGAAAGAAAATGCCGCAGATCAGCATGGACGGCAATTGCCGTGATCAGTCTCCAATACTCCTGCTCTGCTAGGATCTGATGCGGTGTGGCAGCCAAAAGTCTGAACAGCTGTGGGTCTCGCCAGCAAAGCAAGGAAACAAACAGAATCACCATTGTGCTGAGCACTGCTATCAATCGGCTCTCTTCTCGAGGACTTTGAGAAAGCAACGTACTCTTAATTCGGATTTCCACCTTTTCCCTCATAGGTAGCTTGAATTTGGTTCTCGCCTGAGCGTGGCGGGACAATGGTGAAGAGCAGAAAGAGTCTCAGCAGCATGGATCACTCAATCGTAGTAGACATCGGCTCATGGCTCAGCAATCTTCCCCTTGGGGCTGAGGGGTGGTGTCGGGACGGCATTGATTTCTTTGTCGCTTCTCCTTGACGATGTACACTGGCATCGCGTCGTGGTCGCTTCGCGAACTCGGCGCTGTCGCCCTCGCCACAAACGTTACCATATTTACGAAGCGAGGCACTGAGCAGGCCATTGATTGGAGACCAGGCGTGACAGACATGGACAGCGGTGGAAAGCAGCGAGCCTACTGGAGAAAAAACTTACACTACTTAGTGATTCTCCTCGGCATCTGGGCCTTGGTGTCGTTTGGTTTCAGTATTCTGTTCGTCGACGAGTTGGACCAAATCTCTGTGGGTGGTTTCAGGCTCGGCTTCTGGTTTGCGCAGCAGGGGTCGATTTACGTCTTCGTCATAGTGATCTTCATCTACGTCGCGCTAATGAATCGTCTGGACCGCCGTTACGACGTCGACGACCGGGACGGGAGCGGACCATGAGTGTTCAGGCGTGGACCTTTGTCATGGTCGGACTGTCGTTCGCACTGTATATCGGCGTAGCGATCTTGTCCAAGGCCACCTCCACGAGCGAGTTCTATGTCGCCGGTGGTCGTGTCTCGTCCGTCGTCAATGGGATGGCAACAGCGGCGGGTTGGATGTCGGCGGCGTCGTTTATCTCGATGGCCGGGCTCATCTCCTTCATGGGACGTGACGGTTCCGTCTACCTGATGGGCTGGACGGGAGGATACGTTTTGTTGGCTCTGTTGCTGGCCCCCTACCTGAGGAAATTCGGCAAGTATACGGTGCCGGATTTCGTAGGCGACCGGTATTATTCCCAGCTAGCTCGCGTTGTGTCCGTGATCTGCGCCATCTTCGTGTCGTTTACCTACGTGGCCGGTCAAATGCGCGGCGTCGGCATCGTCTTTTCACGCTTTCTCGACGTGGGAATCAATACGGGTGTGATCATCGGGATGGGGATTGTCTTTTTCTACGCGGTGCTGGGCGGGATGCGGGGCATCACTTATACCCAGGTGGCACAGTACTGTGTTCTGATCTTTGCCTATCTGGTGCCCGCCATATTCATTTCGCTGATGATGACCGATCACCTGATACCCCAGATCGGGCTGGGCGCCACTTTAAACGATGGATCGGGCCAGCATCTACTTGAGAAGCTTGACAGCTTGAGTCAAGAGCTGGGCTTCGCCGCCTATACCTCTGGGCAGAAGGGTACGCTGGACGTCTTGTTGATTACCGCCGCCTTGATGGTCGGGACCGCCGGCCTCCCTCATGTTATCGTGCGGTTCTATACCGTAACCAAAGTGTCGGCAGCCCGCAGCTCTGCAGGGTGGGCGCTCGTCTTCATCGCGCTGCTTTACACCGCTGCGCCGGCAGTGGCCGCGTTCGCCCGAACCAATCTGCTCACCACCATTTCCAACGCTGCCTATGCCGAGGCCCCCGCCTGGTTCAAGAAATGGGAGGACACGGGTCTCATCACGTTCGACGACAAGAACCAGGATGGAATCATCCAGTATGTGGGGACCAAGGCTGCGATGGAGAATGAGCTCACCATTGACCGGGACATCATGGTGCTGGCCAATCCAGAGATCGCCAATCTTCCCAACTGGGTTACCGGGCTGGTTGCGGCTGGAGGCCTTGCGGCAGCACTATCCACAGCAGCTGCCCTTCTCTTGGTGATTTCGACTTCGGTTGCACACGACCTCTTGAAGAAGTGGCTGCGGCCCAACATCACCGAGAAAGCCGAACTCTTCGCAGCGCGGATCACGGCTGGAATCGCGGTTTGCATTGCAGGCTATTTCGGCATCAACCCTCCAGGATTTGTGGCCGAGGTGGTGGCGTTCGCCTTCGGTCTCGCTGCCGCCTCGTTCTTCCCAGTGATCATACTCGGCATCTTTTCCAGACGGATGAACAAGTACGGAGCGATTACGGGCATGATCGTTGGTATCACATTCACCGCGGGATACATCATCTACTTCAAGTTCGTCCATCCGGAACTCAACTCGGCGGACCACTGGCTGTTCGGCGTTTCCCCCGAGGGGATTGGCACACTCGGCATGGTACTGAACTTCGCCGTTTCCATTGCCATCTCGCAGGCCACGGCGCCGCCCCCGCTTCAGGTTCAACAATTGGTGGAGTCCATCCGGATCCCCCGTGGGGCGGGCACCTCGTATACAAATAACTAAGATTCTGGTAAGACATTTCAAAAGAGAAGATGTCCCGCCGACAGCTGGCAGTTGACGGGTGTAAAGGACGCATTGATGAGACTGAAAGTTTCCCTGGCTCAGATCAATCCTGTGTTCCCGAGACATAGTCCATCTTTTTTATGCGGACAATCATCTTGCTCGGAATTTACGCTGGTCTGAGGGTAAAGTCAGAAATCCTGCACCTACGGAAGACTGACATCGAGTTGAACCGGGGCTATTTAACCGTTCAGGCCGCTTATGCAAAAAACAAGACCAAAGAGATCGTCCCTTTGCGGCCTGAGTTGGTTCAACCTTTAAAGGTTCAGATGGCGAGGAGCAAGAGTGAATGGGTCTTCGTGAAACGCGACGGTGTGACACGGCTCAAGGACATCCGTACGGCTTTCAGCGGAGCTTGCCGCTGTGCTAAAATCTCTGATTGTACCCCTCATGCCTTGCGGCATACTTTCGCCACACGGCTTGTGACCGAAGGAAAGGTGGACTTAATAACGGTCAAAGCGCTTGGGCGCTGGAAGAGACTGGAAATGGTTGAGCGATACGCAAATCCCGTTGAGGAGCACAAGAGAAGAGCCATAACCTCGATTCATTTCACTACGCTATTCACTACACCTGAAAATCCAGAAGTCACCGAACTGCCGCAAGTCATTGAAAATAAATAAGTCGGGACGTGGCGCAGTCTGGTAGCGCACCTGAATGGGGTTCAGGGGGTCGCGAGTTCAAATCTCGCCGTCCCGACCAATATTATCAATAGTTTACAAACGAAACTTCGCCAGCCGGTCGGAAGTTTTCTAAGGATTGGTTCCATATAGGTTCCAAAAAACACACGATAGAAGCCACTGACACCGGTTTTCCAATAGTTGTAGCTGACGTCGGCTAAGAACCGTCACCGCAGCAATAGTGCGTGAACAATGGGTGTACGGGCGTCTCGGAGAGGCAGAGGAAGTCATGAGTGGTATACTACCTAGTAACAGGCGCCGAGGCGGGCCTCTCCGGT
>JALLOM010000218.1 GCA_027717865.1 Acidobacteria bacterium AH-259-O06
TCCAATTTCGTGTAGAATTTCCAGGAGTCACTACAGGGGTTCACGGTGAGTGGTCACCTGGTATATGATTTGCTGCTAGCAGTTTCGACCATTCTGACAGAGAAATTGACTCACAATTCTTGCCGCTTAGGTGTTGCATTCATGAAGAACATGTCGATTCTACTTGGGACGACGGTAATGGCCCTGGTAACGCTGGCGACATGTAGCGCATCCGGCCAGCAGGCTATTGCCTCGACATCATCCGCAGTGAAAGCTGGGCCTGGCAGGACTGCGCCAGACTTTGAGATTATTGTCTACCAGGGCGATGATGTATTGGGTGGCAAGCGCCTCCGATTATCAGAGTTACTTGCCCAGGGTAAACCCGTGGTGCTGAACTTCTGGGCCGGTCTCTGTCCGCCGTGTCGCGTTGAGATGCCAGAGTTCCAGCGGGTCTACGATCGGTACAAGGGCAGAATAATCCTGGTCGGTGTGGACGTGGGACCCTTCACCTTTCTGGGCACCAAAGAGCAGGGTCAGGCATTAATTGCAGAATTAGGAGTGACTTACCCTACCGCAACTACATTGGATCCCGAAGTCATGCGGTCATACCAGGTGTTAGGAATGCCCAGCACTTATTTTATCACGCCGGCCGGAGAGATTGTCGATACATGGACTGGGCTCTTGAACGAAGAAAAGCTGGGCGAGTTAGTGGAGGAGCTACTCGAAGTGTCGAGCCACCGCTAAAGGAGCTAACAATGACCGCCGGTTCTGATCGTGGCCAAACGACTTCTCCAATGAAGCTGATCGCCTCTTTCGTTCTTCCCGGCATCATCGTCGTCGCCCTCATCTTTGTTCTGATCGCCTTTCAGGCAGGTGCCGAGACCGCGGCGGCCAAGATTGTCAACTTACTCCCGATCGGGTTTGCTTTCGCGGCTGGGATGGTCGCTAGCATAAACCCCTGCGGTTTTCTTCTTCTGCCCTCCTACATTTCCTACCATCTTGGAACAGAGGAAGCTGGCTTCTACGACTCCTCGGCCACAAGGCGGCTGTTCAAAGCCCTGCTTCTCGGCGGCGCGGCGACAGCAGGTTTTATCGTTGTTTCCGCCATCGCAGGTGGTATCGTGACCGCTGGCGGCCAGTGGCTCATCAACGTGTTCCCATACGCTGGGGCAACTATTGGAGTGGTAATGGTTGGGTTGGGCGCATGGCTCCTCGTGACCAATAGAGATATTGGTATCATGGCGGCCAGCCGGGTGCACGTCAGCCCGAAGCGTAATTTGGGCAACGTCTTTTTATTCGGAATCGGCTATGCCGTTGGTTCGCTGAGCTGCACCCTCCCCATCTTCTTGGTGGTGGTTGGGAGTGCCCTGGCTACCCGGGGCCTGTTGACGTCATTTGGACAATTCATCAGCTATGCCGTCGGTATGGGTGTGATCCTCACCGCGGTCACCATAGGGAGTGCCCTTTTTCGGGGCACGGTGGCGCGGTGGCTGAAGGGAGCGATCCCCTACATCAAACGTGCCAGCGCCATGTTCCTTGTTGGAGCCGGTGCCTACTTGGTTTACTACTGGGTGTTCTTCGCTGATGCCATCTTTTAGATGGGTCAGCAACTACTCTTCAAAAACTAGCGAGTTGACTCGGCTTGGCGTCTAGGCCCCCCGTCTTTAGCTCCGTGGACCGCGGTCTATAAAGGCCAAGAAACAATCGCCGCCAGGACTGCTGCGAGAGGCAGGGTCCCTACCCAGGAAGAAACAATGGAGACAATCACTCGTTTGTCCGTACTACCCGACAACAATCCTATTCCAAACAATGAGCCCACACTGACATGGGTGGTGGAGACAGGCATCCCCAGGCCAGAGGCAACGATGACCAAAAGTGAGGTCACCAGATTAGCTGAGAAGCCCTGACCGGGATTCATGGCCGTAATTCTATGACTCATGGTTTCTGCCACACGGCGTGCTGACAACCAACCTCCAAGAGCAATAAATAGAGCCACCAGCCCATAGCGCGTTACTGGTGTTAGTGTACTGCTCGCGATCAACAAGGCGGTGATTTTGGGTGTGTCATTAAGGCCCCGTGCAAACCCCACTGCTCCTGCACTCAAGTAGTGAAGTTTGTCCAGTATCTCGGTTACAGGAATACCAAAGAAATTCCCAACGTATGTATGTTGACAGTGCTCTTTGGAGCCGATCTTGGGTTGCCACACTGGGATTGGCTTGAACAACGTCTCCCCCGTAGCAGGCAGCAACACAGAATGGACGATGTCTCTCCCTACACACACGCAGCTCTGCTTGTCGATGCCAAGAGTCAGGCGGAAGGCTCTAAAGATCAGGTAGACTGACGCGCTGCAGGCCATTGCCAGCAAGGGAATGAATATCAGCGGAGCCAAGAAAGCGGACCCCACATGTGAAAAAGCAACTCTTCCCGTTGTATGCACCATAGCAGCGCCGAGCAAAGCGCCCGTCAAAGCATGCGTAGTTGAAATGGGAAGTCCCAGGTAAGTGGCTGTCAAGATCGTGGTCGCCGCCCCGAGGCCGACTGACACTAAAAATGCGGGAGAAGCTGCAATGGCATCCGGCACCAAGCCCTTACCCGAGAATATGTCTACCAGCTCCCGTGCAAGCCAAACCGCGCTAATCGATCCGGCCAGAGTGGTCCAGCAAGCCCAATTCAACGCTCGCCGGTAATCCGAGGCACCGCTTCCGAATAGTGTGGCAACCCCTTTGAAATTGTCATTGGCTCCGTTCGCGTATGCTAAGAAGATTGCTGCCAGTAATAATGCAATCAACATCTCTTTTGACCTTTTCTCAGCACAATCCCCATCGGCTCAAAGGTCACGAAACTTTTCGAGGCATCGGTCGGGATCAACTCAGGCGCCAGAAACTTCTCGGCGTTCTCGGCGTAGTAGTCACATACCCAGGCGCATTCCAGCTCCAGCATAACCAATGTACCAGTGGCATCCTGAGTCAAGGTCTGGTCGATCCGGATGCCGATTTCCTGACTGGGAACCAATTCTCCTTCGAGAAGATGTGACTGAATGAGTTTTTGTGCCACGTTAAGTCGCATAATGCCTGAGGATACCGAGGCTTCCACTGTGAATCAACCAGATTTGATAAAGCACTTAGAGACCTTGCTGGAACAAAATGACAAAAGACTTTTGGGCAATCTTCCCGCTGGTCTACCACTGGGGTGATTGCAAATGCTGGCGAATTAAGACGTGAAGCGTTCCAGAGCATGGGGCATGGTGCGTCGCATTGCCCACACGGCTCAACATCGTGGCCAGCAACTGGCGATCAGGCCAGGATGACTTTTTTAGGGAGAGACAGCTATGCTAGCATGGAGAAATGACAACTACTGGAAAACAGCTCTCTGGCTGTGTAAGTCCCCCCACATACCGGCGAAATTACACGAAGAAGAAGGCGGAGACAAGGCTAATGAAAAAGACTTCTAGACTTCGCGCCGCAGTCTCACTCTGGATATTGGCAATGGTCACGCTCTACGGGCAGGAGCATGCCAGCCCGAAAGTCCGTATCCCGCCAGATGATCTTTCCGGCGAAGAACTCCAAGCGGTAGAGCTGTATCGCAAGGTCTTGCCAACGGTAGTGACGATTTTTACGTTGCAAAAAATCATCACCAGGGAAGGCGAGCAGAAGCAAAGGGGCCTGGGCAGCGGGGTGCTGATCTCGCCAGAATGTCATGTGCTTACTGCTGCACATGTGGTGGACGATGCGGAACAAATCAGTGTAAAAACCCACGACGGCAAATCACGCCGGGCTGAACTTGTCTACAGCGAGTCCAGCGCCGACATTGCCCTGCTAAGGCTGCTGACACCAGCTCCGGAGCTGAAGCACGCCACACTGGGAGACTCTGACCGGTTGGCCGTGGGACAAATGGCGTACGTTGTTGGAGCCCCGTTCGGCCTGGAGAATTCCTTTTCGGTCGGCCACATCAGTGGCTTCCGTGAATTTGATCGGCTCTATGACGGCACGATCCTAGCTGAATTCATCCAGACCGATGCCGCCATTAATTCTGGCAACAGTGGGGGGCCGGTATTCAATTCCAAAGGTGAGGTGATTGGCATCGCCTCCCTAATCCTCAGCCGATCTGGCGGATTTGAGGGACTGGGCTTTGTAGTAGCGATCGACACGGCCAAGCAGCTGCTGGTCCTCGAAGACCGCGGCTGGATGGGTATAGAGGCCATCTTTTTGAACAGAGAAGGGCTCGCTCGTTTACTTAACCTCGATCTGGAAGGAGCCTTGTTGGTTCAGCGCGTCGTCACGGGAAGCCCCGCCGAAAAGGCGGGGCTGCGAGGGGGTTCGGTCCCGGCTCAGATTTTCGATCAAGGGCTATTGCTCGGCGGCGATTTAATTCTCGAGTTCAACAAACAAGAGGCATGTCACAGTGAATGTCTGGCACAAGCGGGCAAAGGGCTGGCCGGCCTCGATCGGATTCCAGTGAAGTTCCTCCGTGGCGGCAAAGTCATGCAAACGGTCGTTGATGTTTCGAAGACCCGCCGGAACTTTCTAAAAAACTAGGACAGGCAATAACGGATAGAGGGTCGTGTATCCCGAAAAATCCGTCCCTTCCAGCCTTGTCTCTAATCCAAAGGCACGATACTCTCACGTCGAGAAAACAATCCTATCTGCCACACCTCAAAGGAGGTAACCATGAGCGATGTCGTGAAAGCCGAACGAAACAACGGCATTTTGGAGATCATTCTGAACCGGCCTGATTCTTTGAACGCGTTGAACGAGGCGCTCATCGAGGGGCTGCTCCAGCGAGTCGAAGAGGCCCATGCAGCGGAGGTTCGGGCCGTCCTGATTCGCGGCGAAGGCAGAGGGTTTTGTGCTGGCGGCGACATTCGCCAATTTGCCAGGCTGCTGGAGTCCGGGCAGCCGATACCACGAGAGATGCCAGATCGCCTCCACGAAATGATCGAACATCTCAGGGAGCTTCCCAAACCGGTCCTTGCCGCCGTGCATGGGCCCTGCGCGGGGGCGGGCTTCAGCCTGGTTCTGGCTTGCGATCAGGCGATTGCCTGCGAAGAATCGAAGTTCAATCTCGCCTATGTCGGTATCGGCCTGTCACCGGACGGGAGCTCCTCCTTCTTCCTCCCTCGCCACCTCGGCATGAAGAAGGCAATCGAGATCTTTTTCACCGGCAAGAATATGAGCGCCCAGGAAGTGTTGGAA
Source organism: Acidobacteria bacterium AH-259-O06 (assembly GCA_027717865.1). GTDB lineage: Bacteria > Acidobacteriota > UBA6911 > RPQK01 > JADFOI01 > JALLOL01. The sequence goes on from JALLOM010000218.1 coordinate 5,172, forward strand.
CTCGGTTTGATAAACCGGATCGTTCCCGCCGCCGACCTGCTCGAGCAGGGGCGCGCAATGGCCCGAATGCTCGCATCAGGTCCGACGGCCGCCTACGCCCGGATCAAACAGCTAATCAACTCGTCTTACGAGAACAACCTCCACGATCAGCTGGCACTCGAGGCCCATCACATCTGCGAGTGCAGTACCAGCGAAGACTTTCGCGCCGGCATAGCGGCCTTCCTGGCCAAGAAGGCTCCCCAGTTCAAAGGCCGATAATCGTCGGGGATTCGACTGCCCGCAAGGTGGGCAACCAACCCTCGCGGGAGGTTAGCCCTTCCCGCATTGGGATTGCCACTCTGATTCACTGTTTACACCAGACATTCAAGCGTGAGAAGCCGCGCCCCTGTAGCACTCACATATGGTCGACTTGAAATGCTTACAAGAATCGTCTATCCAAAAAGTTAGTGCCTCTATCTAATCGGTTAGAATGGGAGCCCTGAAATTTCCCAGGAGCGCCTCGAGAAAAGCTCTCTTGCTTGAATCTATCCTACACCAAATCAAAGAGTTAGGAAAGGTAGACAGGCCAGGAAGATGGATTCCCTTCGTGCCTGGCACCGCCGTTGCATCAAGAAAAGGAGGAAGGGAAAATGAAACGCACTCCTCACACGGTATCCGTTACATGGGCACTTTTTGTTCTCGACAGTTCACCCGGTGGAGAGGTCCACTCCAAGGAGATTTCTGCGCCTACCAAGGGCGCGTGTACTGCGTCTGCGCTGCCCTGCTGGCTGCTCCTTCAGGGTGTAAGAATTCGCGTCCTTGCTGCACTCACTAATGAGGCCGGA
>JALLOM010000219.1 GCA_027717865.1 Acidobacteria bacterium AH-259-O06
CGTGCTCTGGAAAAGCACTCTCCATCATCTTTGCGGCTGCTTCTCGATTGTTCTCCGCACCATAGCTCTGGCTGTTTCCAAACAAAGTGATGGTTTCATAGTAGAGATTGAAGGCCATGCTTGCGCCACCTCCTACTTTAAAGTCACCTCCACTTTCAAAGAAACCGCTCTCCTCCAACTCTTCTTTTGTCGCCTTGATGATTTGCTCCTCCATGTTGGGCAGATAGGGCTGATAATTGAGAGCTCGCAGGATTGTTTTCTTCTCTCCTGCCAGTTCAAGATCAAAGACGAGGTATTTGAACATCACTCCCCCACCTTCCAGCCGAACATCGGGGATTTGTGAAAGCTGCATGAAAGCTTTCCTCTTCTTGAAAGAAACCTAAGTCGACAAAATGGCCACTGCAATCCCGATCACTAAAAGGGCTAACCCGATCTTCTCAACCCAGCCCTGAACGCGAGCACTCGCGCCCGCCCAAACCAGATTAATGGCGGTCAAGATAGCCATACCGGTAAGAGACAATACCAAACCTAGCCAAATCACGCTCCCTTGTCTCCCCGCAACGCATGTAGAATTTTTCGAGCGTCCGTGTCAAAAGCCGGCAAAGCTTGAGATTGTAGCTGAAGGACAAATGACAAACAAGGGTGCGAATAAGACGACCTTTCGAGCCGACCGCACCTGATTCGCGTGATTGTTTTTGCTAAACTAGGCGCGTGAATGCGCCTGTAGCTCAGAAGGACAGAGCAAGGGGTTCCTAACCCCTGTGTCGCAGGTTCGAGTCCTGTCAGGCGCAATAATTAGGGGGTCAGACCCTGAATTTTAGTTTTGGACCCAAAAACGAAAAATTCAGGGTTTGACCTTTAAAGGATAGAAAGGAACTTCCTTTGGCAAGAAAACGACTAACTCGCAGGGAGATTGTTCAGGAAGACAAGATTCAGGCCATCCTAACTGGCATTTATGAATGGTCTTCCCAGAATCGCAGTTGGCTGGTAGCTGTTTTCGCGGTCGTCGTCGCTACAATCCTGGGCTCTTATTTTTGGCAAACCCATGAAGCAAATCGTTCTCAGGAGTTTCAGGTCAAATTCGCTGAAGCCCTGGAAATCTATCATGCTTCAGTCGGTGAAGAGTCTTCCGATGAAGAAAAGGATGAGGCGACTTCCAGCAAATATCACTTTCAATCTGATCAGGAACGGCGGGAGAAAGCCCTTGAAGGTTTCAGTGCCATCGCGGAAGACGCTCCCGGCTGGCACATTGGACCCCTGGCCAGCTATTACACAGCTTTGATTAAACAAGAGCTGGGTCAGACGGAGGAAGCCCAACAGATCTTGAATTCCCTGATCGAGGAGTCGACCGAAACTCAGATAAAGAACTTGGCTCGAAGTCTCCTAGCGCAGATTGCCCAGCTGATGAGCGACCATCAGCGAGCAACAACCTTGCTGGAGGGAATCCTTGAAGAAAATTCTAGTTCTTTCCCAAAGGAATTTGTGCTTTTACAACTCGCCCACAATTACGAAGCAGCCGGCAATGCCGAGCAGGCTCTCAAATTCTACAAGAGGTTAATCCGTGAGTATCCGACCAGCGAGTACTCCCAGCAAGCTCGATCCCACATCGATCGACTTGAGACAGAGAGTGGACTAGTACCTCAAAATTGAGAAAACCTCATAACCATCCAGCTTCTCTCGACCGTTTAGGAATTCCAGCTCGACAATAAAAGCCAAACCCGTGACCTCCCCATTCAGCTGACGGACCATTCGTACCGTTGCCGCTGCAGTGCCACCGGTGGCGATAAGGTCATCAACGATTAGGACGCGTTGACCCGGTTCAATCGCGTCTTTGTGCATTTCCAAAACATCCTGGCCGTATTCAAGGTCATAGGTAACAGTAATCTTTTCAGCAGGGAGTTTTCCTTTCTTTCGAACCGGCACAAATCCTGCTCCCAAGTTGTAGGCTACACCGGGACCAACGATGAATCCCCGAGATTCGATGCCAACAACCTTCTCGATTCCCAGTCCTTTGTATTTTTCGGTGAGAATGTCGATAACGCTTCGAAGACCGTCCTTATCCTTCAGAAGAGTGGTGAGATCATAAAAGAGGATCCCCGGCTTTGGAAAGTCGGGGACTTCTCGGATCTTTTTCTTCAGCTCTTCCATGACTTAGTGCCTCGCTTCGTAAGTACGAAACGAGGCACTTACCTTTCAAAACTCAATTGTGAAATCTCGGTATTGGTCTGGTTCGACGTCCCGAACCTCAGTGTGTTCCACAAAAGCCAACGACGGTCCGGATTTGACGCGGGTCAGAAACTGCTTCATTGAGCTTTCGTCGCCCTCGGCATGCACTTCTACATCTCCATTTCTCAGATTTTTCACCCACCCTTTAATACCAAGATCTTGAGCAATCGCATAGGTGAAGTAGCGAAAAGCCACCCCTTGCACTCGACCCTTCAAGATGTATCGACGAGCAACCATGCACGCTCCGCTGACGCTACGCGTCGAACAAAAGAGCAATGGATTTTTTGGCTCCTCTGTTCTATTGCTCTATTGTTCTATTGTTCCATTGCTCTTTTCCTGGTCGGGGCGAGAGGATTTGAACCTCCGACCTCACGGTCCCGAACCGTGCGCGCTACCAAACTGCGCCACGCCCCGACTTAATTAGTTTAAGGTTCTAGGTTCCAAGTCAGGGGCTACAGCTTAAAACCTAATCATTTTATAGCCTGGAACCTGGAACTTGGAACCTGGAACCGACTAGATAGCATATCTGAGAATCAAAAATCCACCTACCAAGAGAATGACAAAAAGCACGGTCAACAAATTGAAGTAGCGGTCCACAAAGCTCTGTATGCTGGGCCCAAACCAGGAGATTAATCCTCCCAACAAGAAGAAACGTGCACCTCGGCTGAACATAGCGGCCAGCACGAAGGTGAGGAGATTCCCCCTGAAGACCCCTGCTGTAATCGTGAAAACCTTAAACGGAATCGGCGTGAAACCGGCGACGGCAATGGCAATAGCGTCCCACTCTTGGTAAAGGGTCTTGACCTGTTGATATTGACCTTGTGCTGAATAGAATTCCACGATGCGCTGTCCAATCATCTCATAAAACTGCAAACCCAGCAGGTAGCCCAGGATCGCTCCCAACAATGATCCCACAGTGCAAATCGTGGAAAACCAAAGGGCCCGTCGGGGAGCGCCTACGGCCAGAGGTATGAGAAGAAAATCCGGCGGAATGGGGAAAAACGAAGATTCCGCGAACGCGATCAGAAAGAGTGCCCGCGCTCCATTTGGCCGATCGGCAAGGCTCAACATCCAGTCGTACAAACGACGTGGCCAGATAAACAGTCCAAAGAAATGGCGAGATTCTTGAGGTGTCACTCTAGGTTCCGGTCAGCCATCTTCTTCAAATGAGTTGCCCATGCTCCTGTTAGCCGGGATTATTCATAAGTTCTTCGTAGGGGCGAGCCGGTGGCTCGTCCCTACCAGGGGGATTGCAAGAACCCACCACACTCTGACACTGGCTTTGATCGTGCTGGGCAATCAGAGGGGGCCAGTCCCTGGCCGACGCCACGCCCTCCTGCAAGTTCTCAGGGGTCTGAAACCTCACGGATATCTCCTTTCCCCTCCATGTAGCTCTTCAGAGCGTGGTAGTCAGTCTGGTCTCGCTGTAGCGGTGTCACAGACACTACGCCCTCACGAATCGCCTCATAATCGGTATCCGCTTCAATCATCCACTGGCTCTCGTCGGGGCCGATCCAATAGTATTTGCGTCCCCGGGGATCTTTTTTTTCCTCAATCGAACCAGCCAGTACTTTGCTTCCCTGGCGTGTGAAGCGATACGCGACAGGGTCTCCTTCGGGGATATTTACATTTAAGAAAGTCCCCTCAGGAAAAGGATAAACCTCGTCGATCAACCGGCGTACAAAATGGGCGGCCGCACGAAAATCAGATTCACCTTTGCCAGTTACCAACGATACAGCAATGGCAGGAACCTGATGAAGTGCTGCCTCGCGAGCCCCTGCCACCGTCCCAGAGTAAATAATGTCATCGCCGAGATTTGGACCATGGTTGATTCCGCTTACCACTAAATCTGGGAACCGAGGTAACAACTTTCGAAGTGCAAAGATGACGCAATCAGCAGGAGTTCCTGTCAAAGCGTAGTGGTTCTTGGAAACTTCAAGCAATCGAATCGGTCGGTGGATGGTGAGCCCTTGACTGACCGCACTGCGCTCTTGGTCGGGTGCCACCACCATCACTATTCCCAATTCCGACAATTCGCCCTTCAGTGCGAGCAAGCCCTGTGCTCTTACTCCATCATCATTTGTCAGCAATAGAAGCAGGTCTCGATTATCCATTCTTAGGTGGAGCCAGGAGTTAGGAGTCAGGAGTCAGGAGTCAGGAGTCAGAATCCAGAATCCAGAATCCAGAATGCTGAGTGCTGGAACGTGGCACCTCATTAGCTCAAAAGCTCAATAGCTCATAGCTCAAAAGCTCCCAGCTGAACAGCTCAGGACTTTTTCTCACAGTCGTAGACGACCCGAAGAGTGGGCGCGTCCCTGTCCCTCTCTTCCATTTCTTTCATAACCTTGACGAGTCGCTCTTGGATGCGCTGAAACTGGGAGGAATTTTCAATGGGCTCTTTCTTTTCCGGCATCAATACAATTTCCTGAAACGTTTCTTCCATTCTCTTATAAAAGGGAGGGTGGGTCCGAAACCAGCTCAGACCGGTAATATAGCCCTCCTCCTGGGCGAGCTTGCCGAAAAAGCTGATAAAGCCTCGAGTATTGTAGCCGGTATTCCAGAGATATTGAGTCCCCAAAATGTCGGCTTCAATTTCATAGTCCCGGCTCACTCCGAGTAAGGAAAGACTCAGTACCAGCCCAAGCCCGTAAAAGCCGTACTGAAGGGCATAGTAAGTCCCGATTGAGGCCACGCCTCCGGTCAAGATCAGGGCTGCCAATTGAGCTGCCTGATAAATAATGCCGGCGACGTTTGCCCTCGTCATCAACCTGTGGCCATGTCTGGCAGCAACATGAGCAATCTCATGAGCAATAACTCCGGCCAATTGCGACTCACTATCCACCTTCTGAATGAGTCCTGTATTGATGAAGAGGAATCCCCCGGGGATAGCGAAGGCATTGATTTCCTCGCTTTTCAACACCGTAACTTGCAAAGGGACGCGCAGATCTGAATGGCGGGCAATCCTGGAAGCCAAAGACTTGACGTATTGATTGACCTCCTCATCCGCTATTTCGGGAGGTAATAAATTCTGACTCTTCATCTGCTCGATAGCTTCCCGGCCGGTCCTAATATCTTCCTGCTGGCCCTCGAACGTTCCGTTGCGGAATCCAAGGTCTCGGAAATCGCCGAACTTTCGGTCCGGAGCCCGGTTTAACTCCAGCATTTCTAAGAGTGAGGCATATTTGGGGGGCCACTCTGCCAGAAGGTGGAAGGGTGGAGGAAGTACCCACGCGCCCGACACATACAGGAGTAACGGAATCTGCAGCTTGGCCAACTTATTATCGTACTTGTTGTCGATTCCCTTCTCCAGTGCCAGCTTTGTTTGCTCCAACTCCTTTCTCAGCTCCTGAATGCGGCAGTGAAGATCATGTCGTCTGTCCTCAACATCTGAGGTTTGGGCAGGATTCCGGTTTAAATCCTTCAGTTCTCTTTGACTTTCCTCAATCTTTCTCTCGATTGAGTGTTTCTTGTCCTCCAGGGACTCTTCTTCCCGGTCTTTCTGCTCCTCCAATTCTTTGCGAAAGGCCTCAATGGAAGGCACTGGTACTTTCAATTCAGGTGCCTTTTCAAACAATTCGACGTAAGACCATTCGATCAGCTCGCTAAGCGGGGGGTGCTGGCTAACCTCCTGAGGGGCAGCATGGGCAACCGAAACGATCGGCATCCCGTAGCACACAATTGAAACCGATACAAGTAGGGAAACAATCCTTCGCATATCAAGTCTCCTCGTTTATGGAGTTTGTGCCGTGGCGCCTTCGTGAT
>JALLOM010000022.1 GCA_027717865.1 Acidobacteria bacterium AH-259-O06
CGAGTGTTTCCACCAGTGCCAACTGGTCCAGCGACAGCGTCTTGGATTTGTGCAGTTTTGCCGAAGGGAGGGTGATTTGCCCGGACATCCCGCCGTCAACGTGTACGCCCAGCACTCTCAAGTGGACACAGCAGTTAGGTTTGCCACGTCTGCAGGCGATACAGCTACCACAGTTCAAGTAAGGTTCCACGGCGCAGCAATCTCCAACAGCTAATGCTGCCTCATTCTTCCCAATGGAGATCACCTCCACAGCCAATTCGTGACCCAAAATCCTGGGATACCGGAAAAACGTCTGGCGCCCCTGAAAAGCGTGCAGATCGGTTCCACAAATCCCCACCCGGTGTACCCGCACCAGCGCTTCTTCTGGGCCAGGTTCACTGGGAGTCTCCAAATCCGCCACACTCAATTGGCCCGGTTTTTCAAGAACGATCGCCTTCATTACCACCAGCCCTCAGTTGTTCTCCTAGTGGGTAAATTCCTTTCGCCCTCCCTTGATCTTGCCCAGCGACTTGTCAACAAGCACTACCTTCACCTTGTGCTTGCCTTTCTTGAGAGAAGGCTGCGCGTAATAACCAGCAACGTACTCGGATCGAACGTCCGCAACGACGATTTGCAGAATAGCACCAATCGTTTGGACATTGAGAACCAGAGGATCAAAGCTTCGTCCTCCCGTCCTCGCACCAAGATCCGCAAACTGCTCCATTCGTCTTTCCAACCAATGAACCCGGTCACCTCTACCGGGCCGGGGCAATCTCGAAGTCCTTCCACCTGCAAGGCCTGCTCTACGGCGGGCTCGCTCCAGGAGTCGCTGGTGTCCCAGCACCACAGGATACAACTTGATGTCGAATTCTTTGGCAACCTCTAGCGCGTCATCGGGATGCCCTTCGGCGGTTTCGAACCCGTCAGAAAAAACGATCATGACACGTAAGGTATTCCTGCTTGACTCTGCGGCATTGCGACATACCTCTTGAATTGACTTATATAGGAGCGTGCCCCCATGGGCAAACTGACGGGCGTCGGAAAGAGCCTTTTTAAGAACAGAAAGATCGCGGGTCGGCCCACAAAAACGCCGCACGCGTCGCGCATGCCCATAAATGGAGATCTTGGCGTGTTCGTCCAGCCCCGCAATCACCGTCTTTTGGAGCAAAGAGCCATTGAGCAGGCCCTGCTTTACCACACTGAAGCTCACGTCGAGAAGGACAACAAGCTCCACTGGTATGGTGCGTTCGTCGCTCAGAGGACCCTCAAGTATCACCAGCTGCTGAGGCCTCCCGTCCTGAAGTATCTGGATGTGCTCGGGCCGCAGGTCATCCACGTAGTGGTTTTTGCGGATCACATGGAAACGGGCCAGGACCAGATTCGTCACCGCGCGAATAACCGGCGGCGCTTCTTGCGACGGCTGCGCAGCAAAAGACCCCTTCTCCTGGCACAGAGCCAACGGATTCCCCGCAAGCAACCACACAAACAGCGCAATCACCCACTGTCTCACGACATTCACACCTCACGACCTGATTTGTGTTCTACTATAACAAACAGGCCGAAGAAAGAAGGGGTCAGACCCCTTTCCCTCTTGCCGCCCAGCCGCTGATTTCGATATAGTCGTGGAAACATCTGATTTTTCGGGGAGAGGAGTTCTGCCATGACTCGCGCTTTGACCAAAAGACTTGCACTGTTAGCCTTTGTGGTTGCGGGCGTCGTTGCGGGCTTGCTGATGTTGAGAGCGGCCTCGACCGGCACGGCTCAAGAGTCCGCAAGTCCCGGAGCTGCCATCGCCATGGATCCCGCAGCCACCGGTTTGCGTGTTGAGCTGGGGGTCGGCCAGGAGCCACCCACAAGCTGGGAAGGCGAAATTCATCTTTCTGCCGGCAAGGTGCATCAGATCGACCTGTGGGAACCTGGTGCCAGGTCGCACATCGAAGGCTCGCGGTTTACCACCAGGACTCCCCGGGGTCGACGAAGAAGACGAGCAAGAGCGGCTAGGCCCGAACTTTTTATCACCCTGACGGCCCCACCTGGCACTGAGGTAGAGCTGAAGACCAATCACGGCCCGGCCCGGTTCTCACTGAGCGAGGTCTCGGCCGACCAACCGCTTACGTTTTTGGACGATCAGGTACGGATATGGAGTGCGCCGGCCGTGTTTCAGCTCACACGTCCTGATCGCGACGATGACTTCCCAGATGCCACCTTGGCCCCTGACGGTTCCGTATGGGTTGCCTACCTTTCTTATCAACGCGGGCAGCCGCTCGATCAGGAAGCCATCCAAAACCGCCAATTTGACTCCCTGGAGCCTACAAACAATGGCGACCGTGTGTTCCTCATTCGTTACGAGGGGCAGCAGTGGTCGGCTCCGCTGGAGGTAACCGAGGCTCCGGGGAATGTGTGGCATCCCACAGTGGCCAGCGATGGAGCCGGCAAGATCTGGGTCACCTGGAGTCAGCAGCACGAGAATAACTGGGACCTGTATCAACGCCATTGGGACCCGAAGACCGGCGAGTGGTCGGCCGCCCAGCGGCTCACGAACGATCCGGGAGCCGACATCAACGCGGTCTCGGTCCGCGACGCCCAAGGGCACATATGGTGGGCTTGGCAGGCTCGCCGGGGTGACAACTTCGACATCCTACTGGCCTCATCCGAGGACGGTGGCAGCCAACCCAGCGTGGTGGCCAACTCCCCAGCGAACGAGTGGGACCCCTCTATTGCGGCCGACTTGGCCGGTAACGTGTATGTCGGCTGGGACAGCTACGAGGCCGGCAACTATGACGTCCTGGTGCGCCGTTTCGGTGAGCGGCCCAGCGGGCCAATCCAGGTTGCGGCTACGACATACTTCGAAGCTCGTGCCAGCCTGGCCTGTGACTCCAGCGGTCGCCTTTGGGTCGCTTACGAAGAAGACGATCCCAACTGGGGCAAGGATTACGCCACCGGCAATGCCAATCGACCTGTCGAGAATCTCGGTGCGCCTTTGTACCTCAATCGTCGTGTGCGGGTAAAGTGCCTGCAGGGCAACGAGCTCGCAGTGCCTGCGGGAGATCTGAGCGAAGCTTACGGCGACAAGCTGAATCGACCCAAGAGCTTTCCACGCCTGGGCACCGATGCCTCGGGCAACCTGTGGTTGTTCTTCCGTCACCATCCCCGACCCAGTGGCCAGGGCGTGAACTGGGCCGGCTACGTGACACACTACGATGGGCAGCAGTGGGCTCCAGCTCAGTTCATGCCAGCTTCCGACTACGTAATGGACAACCGCCCGGCTGTGGTGCCCTGGAAAAAGGAGGGCGTACTAGCCCTGTATACGAGTGACGCCCGTTTGCGGACCAGCCGCGGCGATCCGGACAACGACCTTTTTGCGGCGGTCTTCTCCGCGTCCACGGCTGCGGCAGAAGTGAAGCTGGCAGCTGATGACTCTTTCGAGCCGCAGGTGGTGCCAATTCACCAGAACGAGGACCAGGCAATTGCCCGCCTGCGCCACTATCGGATCGAATTGGCCGGCAAGACTTATCAGCTGCTGCGCGGTGAGTTCCACCGTCATACCGAGTACACCAGCCACCGCGATCAAGACGGATCCCTTCAGGACATGTGGCGGTACGCTCTTGACGCTGCCGACATGGACTGGATCGGCAACGGCGATCATGACAACGGAGGGGGTCGCGAGTATTTCTGGTGGACCATCCAGAAGTTGACCGACATTTTTCACCATCCGCCCTACTTTGTGCCCCCGTTCACTTACGAGCGCTCGGTGCGCTTCCCCAACGGACACCGGAACGTGATGTTCGCCCGCCGGGGGATCAGGCCACTTCCGCGGGGGGAGCTCCCGGGTACACCCGAGGAGGGAACCCCCGATACAAAGCTGCTGTACGCCTATTTGCATCATTACGGCGGTATCTGTGCCGTCCACACCAGTGGGACGGGAATGGGTACCGATTGGCGCGACAACGACCCTGAAGTGGAACCGATGGTCGAGATTTACCAGGGCCATCGCCACAACTATGAACACTACGGGGCGCCCCGCAGCGCAACGGCCGAGACGCAGATCGGCCGCTATCAGCCGGCCGGTTTTGTGTGGAACGCGCTGGCTCGGGGCTATCGGCTGGGGTTTGAGAGCTCCAGCGATCACGTCAGTACCCACATCAGCTACACCATGGCCTTAGCCGAAGGCGCCAGCCGAGAAGCCCTGGTGGATGCCTTTCGCAAACGGCATTGCTATGCCGCTACGGACAACATTCTGCTCGATGTCCGTGCCGGCGATCATCTGATGGGTGACGAGCTCAGCTCCCAGGAACCCGTCCGTCTCTGGGTCAAAGTGATCGGCACGCGGCCTATTGACAAAATCAGCATCATCAAGAACAACGGTTATGTCTACTCGATGACCCCGACGGGAGCTGAAGCGGAGTTCACCTGGCAGGAACTCAACCAACCCGCTGGCACACTCGCCTATTATTATGTTCGCATGGAACAGGAAGACGGGCAGCTGGCCTGGTCGAGCCCCATCTGGGTGCGGTACGAATAGTTTTGCTTCATGGGGCCTCGGGAATCCATTCCTGACTCAAACGCCACCACCAGTAAAATCCCAATAAACCAACCAGAACGGCTGTCAGAAATGCGCCTGCCAGGGCCCAGGGGTAAGCCTCGTAAAACCCCTGCTGGAGCTGACGCAGAATTACGACTGCCGCAGTCGCCAGGGGAATGAGCTTCAGGTCAAAGCGGAGAACGAAAATGTAGGCCAGCAGGAGGATGGTTCCAGCAAGAAGTCCGGAAACAAGCCACAAGGTGGGAGTCTCAACTGATGTACCGGCGACCGTGAAACCCAGCACAATCAGCAGTGCCGAGAACAGGCCAGTTCTCCGCGACCAATTACTTGTGTAGTGATCCACGGCGACACCAATGAGCAGGAAAAGGGATGTCATCAACATGTAACTGAGAAGCGAATCCAAGGCGGGATCCAAGAGCGGGAGATAACTGTCGGCAGCCCCATAACCGGCCCAGGTTGGAGAGCGAGAGGGGACGAGACCGGACGGGAGTGTCCCTAGCGCGACCGCTATAACTCCCAAGGAGAGACCGGACAAGAATCGCGTCCAATTCTCCTCGACGGAGAGCTGAACTCTCCATCGGTGCACAAAGCCCACAATCAGTGCGACGAATGTGGAGAGAAACAAAAGCACGAAGAGCCACCCGCTGACAGTGATCAAGATTTGGTTAGTTAACGGCTCGGCCGTAGAGAAACCAGCCTTTGTGGCGGGCCATCCGTTAATGCGCGCGAGAAAGTTAATGAGAAAAGCGAGGCTCAGAAAGACCAAAAAAGTCCGAACGGAAAACTGCCTGCGGCTCCATCTCACAACGGCGCCCACCACACCGGCCAAGAACAGCAAAGCCAAGATCAAGCCGCTCAGGATCTGCACGACTTGGGCAACAGTGTTTCTGCTCCGATCCTCACGCTGCCAATCTTCCGGCACATGAATTTCGCGATAGGCATCCACCACCTGCTCGCCGGCCATATTCACAACGATTCTTGCTTCACCTTCCGATAGGGGAGAGCCTTCGTCCGCAAACGTGAACAACCAGTCCTGGCGAGCGGGAAGCTTGGAGGGTTCGGCCGAGATTTCTTTAAGCTGTGAAGGTTCCAGCCCGTAATTCGTCTCCACAACTGAAAGAGCAATTGTTCTGGCTTCGTCTTCCGACAGGGTCTCGCCGGATCTAGCCTCAGGAAGGCGATGACGGTACCTGAGAATCTCGCCATCGGGAGCAACGCCCACCACATATTCCTCAGCTCGCTCTTCCACATCGCCCTCGAATGTGACAAAGCGAACCCTCCAGTGAGGTGGCCTCAGATAATTGCCGATAAGCTTCCCGTAAAGCGCTTCGTCTCCGGTCTGCCAGATGAATCGGTGCTGTTGGCCCACACTCGCGTTAACTGAACCTAAGACTTCCCAAGACTCCGGCAGTTCGACACCTCGTTCTGACAAAACCTGCTCGGCAAGGTGCACTGCTTCTTGGCGCGTGACATCCAGAGCTGGAGCGTCATCCTGGAAATCTCCAGCTGCCGCCCAGACCACCAATCCCACAATTCCGCCGATTTGAAGCAAGCGTGTAACGCCCGATGGAAGCGTCACCGGACCTGCAGCAGCCGGCTCTTCTAGCGGCACTCCAGCAACCTCTGGCTCCTCCGAGACGGGCGGGCTCCAGGAGGCGTTGAGGTGTTCCTCGGAGATGTCATCCCATCGCCTCGCGCGCCACCTGGCGCCTAAGACTACCCACAAGGGGACGAGGGTCAAAGCGATCACCAGGACTTTATCTAACCAGATTCCCGGAGCCGATGAGACGAATAGTGGCAGGGCAAACCAGATCACATCGAATGTGAAGTGCAAAACGATCCCCGGAAGAAGTCCGAAGTAAAGGTACAGGGCGCCGAAGAAAAGTGATGGAATGATCAGCTCAACCACTCGAGCATAGGCCGGCTGGTTGGGATATGCGGCATGGCCGGCACCAAAAATCAGAGCCTGGACGACGAAGGCCGCGATAATCCAGGCTCGGCGGTGCCCAAACCGCTGGCCAATCAAGGCTGCGCCGGCGATTGGCACGGCACGAAAAAGACATTCTTCCCAGAATCCTGCTTGAAAGGAAATCGCGATGGAGGAAAACCAGGGGAAATAGGTAGCCAATACATCGGGATGAAACAGCGTATGGGAAGGTGTCCACCAACCCAGTACTCTGTCGGCAAAGAAGTAAAGGATCACCTCATAAGCAAAAAAGAGTGGCACCAGCAGATAGCCAACAGCACTCCGCCCCAATACAGAGGGCGAATTCGCTACTCCCAGGGACCACGATTTCCAAAGCTGGATATGATGGGGAAAAGCTCGACGAGACAGGCTCTCAGCGGCCATGAATGACAGGCTCAACAAGATGGCTAAGATCATGAACTGAACCAGCACGTTCACAATCTGCTGCAGCATGAAAGCTTGCATCGACAATGCGGTGTCATACCTCATCCAGGCTAGTGGCCATTGGTTGATCATGGCCAGAGCTTGCAAGAGAGCAACCAATACTCCAAAACCGACGGCGGTCCGCCAAAGGACCCAGCCTTTGCGAAGGAGAAAGAACAATCCGATAATGCATCCACCGAGGATATAAACCAGCGCTGCGGCAAGCTGGCCCACTATTCCAATCGTCCAATTGGCGGATCGCATTTCTTCGTAGCGGCGCTCAAAGCCCTCCGGAATCTTAATAAAGTGCGTAACCTCGGTGAGTTTATCTCCACTCACAACGAGCCTCAGTCGATAGCGCCCTTCCCCAATCTTCTGATTGCCACGCTCGTAGACAAAAGTATGATCGGTCCGACCACCCGGACGAACCTCCTGGGACTCTTCCACCAGATCATAAGTATCCAGGTCAATGGTCCAGTCATTAAGGGCAGCCGTCTCGGCAATTGTGCGGGCAGAATCAGCCGGAAGAGTGGCTCCGGGCTCATCTTCTGGAATTTTCTCAACAAACCCGAAAGGCCGGCCGGCCGGGGTGAAGCGGATCTCTGTCTCGTTTGTCTCCTTCTCCCGGTAATGGCGCACGCGCCAGGTGTAAGGAGAATAAAGCCCCTCTCCAAGGATCCGATTGAAGGCTTCTTTGCCACCTCCCTCTAGCTCGACAAAGTTCTGGACTTCGTCCTCCAACCGGAACGAAGCGGCCTGTGCAAAATCTTTGGGCCCCCAGTTATATTTCTTCGCCAGAGCAGAGGCGTTTTCAAAGGCACTCTCCCGGTTCATTTGGATATTCAGATTCACCAACGGAAACGCCCGGGGGAAATACACAAAGGTGAAAACCGCGGCCATGACGGCTGCGAAAGCCAGCACGATCCAGAAAACAGGTTTTCTCAGAGACATGTTTTAATGTCCCTTTCGCAGGAAAGGAGGCGCAGGTCCAGAATTATTGTATGAGATTTTAGACTGGCAGAATAGTCCTTGGGCACAGGGCTGTCAATTGAGCGCAGGACAACTGAGAACAACTGCGGCTTCCCGGCACGCGGCGTCCTTTTCTCTTTTCTGTTTCGCCTTCCCTCACCTTGTGATATTCCTGTGTGCTATGAGAAAGAGCAAAGCCATTTTTTTGATCTGTCTGGCCGTGGAATTCACCCTGGTGCCCTTTCAGGCTGCGCTTGCCCAAAGCAAACCGGATCGTCCCAATGTCTTGTTTCTGTTCAGCGACGATCAGAGGACGGACACGATTGCAGCATATGGCAACCGTCATATCAGGACACCCAGCTTGGATCGCCTGGTCAAGCAGGGTGTTAGTTTTCGGCGGGCCTATTGTATGGGGTCCATGAGGGGCGCTGTTTGCGTTCCCAGCCGGGCAATGTTACACAGTGGGAGAACGCTGTTTCGGGTGCCCATGGACCTTCAAGGTGTGAAGATTTTGCCCGAGGTGCTGCGCCAGACAGGCTACACGACCTTTGGGACCGGTAAATGGCACAACAAGGAAGAATCCTTCGCGCGGGGATTCTCCCACGGCAAGTCGGTTTTCTTTGGCGGCATGTCAAACCACCTGAAGGTACCACTGCAGGATCTGAAATCAGACGGAACCTACACCCAAAAAGCACCCGGGAGTAAGTTCTCCAGTGAATTGTTTGCAGACGCCGTCATCAATTTCCTCAAGAACTATCGAGAGGACAGGCCGTTTTTTGCCTATGTTGCTTTTTCCGCCCCACACGATCCGCGGATGCCGCCCAAGAAATACGCCGTTATGTACGAACCATCCAAGCTGCCACTGCCGATCAATTTCCTTCCCCAACATCCGTTTTTCAATGGCCATATGACGGGGCGTGATGAGAGTCTGGCGGCCTGGCCGCGAACCCCGGAAATTATTCGGGGACAAACGGCGGAATACTACGGCATGATCACCCAAATGGATTACCAAATTGGCCGGATAATCAAAGCACTGAAACAAACTGGACAGGCGAAAAACACCCTCATCATTTTCGCATCCGATCACGGGCTGGCCATGGGAAGCCACGGCCTTCTTGGCAAACAGAACTTATATGAACACAGCATGCGCGCTCCTTTGATCTTCGTGGGGCCGGGCATCCCCGAAGATCAATCAAGCCATGCGCTTACCTATTTATTCGACATTTTCCCCACCATCTGTCAGCTGACCGGGATACAAATACCGGATGGAGTCGAAGGCCAAAGCCTTGTACCCATCTGGCAAGACAAGCAGAAGTCTGTCCGCGATTCGATCTTCACCGCCTTCTCCACCGTAATGCGGGCGGTGCGCAATGATCGTTGGAAGTTGATTCGTTATCCCCATATCAACAAGTCCCAGCTTTTCGATTTGCATAACGATCCCCATGAACTGAAAAACCTGGCGGATGATCCAGATCAGGAGGATCGTGTTCGAAAGATGATGGCACTGCTGCAGCGGTGGCAAAAAAGGGTGGATGATCAACAGGAACTCACCTCGGCCAATCCTCAACCTGCGGCCATCGATCTGACCGCAAAAGAGCGCAAGCCGGACCGGCATCAACCCGAATGGATCATCCGCAAATATTTTTAATCGCTTATGCACTTAAGTGCGAAGAGTTGTCGGGATCCGACAGAGCAGTCTGGGTTTTTCAACGTCTAAACTAGAAAGGAGGGCATCATGCAAAAGATTACACTCTTTGTTTTGACCTTAGCCATCTCACTCTCGATTGGCTGGTCGTCAGGTTCTCTCGCCGACGAAGGATGGATTTCGCTATTTGATGGCGAAACTCTCAACGGGTGGACAGTCCGCGGAGGTTATGCGACCTACAAAGTCAAGGACAGCATGATCGTGGGTACGACGGCCCAGGGGAGTCCCAATACATTTCTCTGTTCCAGATCCTTCAGCGATTTTGAGCTCGAATTCGACGTCCTCTGTGACGTGGAGCTGAACTCCGGCGTCCAGATCCGCAGCCACGTTTACGAAAAAGACACCACTATCAATATCCGCGGTAGGGAACGGAAAAGGAAGGCTGGTACGGTTTACGGGTATCAGGTTGAAATCACGAATCAAAGTCGCGGCGTGGCTGGCGGTATTTACGACGAGTCGCGGCGCGGTTGGCTCGACGATCTCTCCGACAAGCCACATGCCCAGAAGGCCTTCAAAGACGGCCAGTGGAACCATTACCGAATCGTGGCCAAGGCTGATCACCTCAGAACCTGGATCAACGACATCCCCTGTGCTGATCTCCGTGACTCAATGGATGAGTCTGGCTTCATTGGTCTGCAGGTCCACAGTGTAAGAGGTGACAAGACCTACCAGGTGCGCTGGAAAAACATCCGCATTCGCGAACTCTAGCCAACCTCCGACGGCTCGGCGATGCGGGACGTTATCAGATCAATCCCAAGGCGTCAAGAAGCGAGCGGGGACAGGGTACACACCGACCTTTCACTCATCGCTGCTGTTGCTGGAGGCGACGATTGAAGTGCCTGTCCGCGAAGTCCATGTACCGCTGCCAGTCATACTCGGTTACATCATGTTTGCCGGTGCGAATGTGGTAGGCGATGGTGCTCATGACCGGCCGGTCAATGCCCGGCATCTTGTCGGCGGCCAAGCCGTCCGTACCAAGCAGGCGGTAGACTGGATCGGCATGCTTGGCAGCGAGGAACTCGCCACGTGGATCGGCCCAGAGATCCTCCTCGGCACTGGCCACATAAACCGGGCGAGGGGCTATCAGCGCAATTAGCATGTGCTGGTCCACCGGCAGGGCGTCTTCCTTGTCGTTAAACTTCTTGAAGTTGCTGCAGAACCAATGCGGAAACGACGTGTTGATCCGCTTGACCGTCTCGCCGAACCGACGCCGGCTCAGCGCCGCCCCTCCGCAGCCGGAGTTATTCGAGATCACCAGAGCGAAACGCCGATCCTGGGCCCCGGCCCAAAGCGCGGTCTTACCCAGCCGCGAGTGCCCCATTACGGCCACGCGGCGGTGATCGATGTCATCATCCGTCTCCAAGTAATCCATCGCCCGGCTTAGCCCCCACGCCCAGGCGCCGATCGTGCCCCACTCCTCCGCAGCCGGCTCTGTCTGACCCCTCTTGTAAAACAGCGGATGTACGCCGTTTTGGAACCCATCGTGAAAATCCGGATCGAGGTCGCCGCAGTAGATCGTCGCCACACCATACCCGTGCTCGAGGATCTTCTCAATCGGCCATCGACTGGCGCTCAGGCCACGCGACCTCTCGGTGGCGCGATTGTTAACGATGCCTTGACTCTCGCGGCTGCGCATCCATTGCTTCGAAAGCGCGATGTTGGGATCCGGATGGATCGAATGATTCCCCCAGAAGTTCAAGCCAAGAAACGTGGGCACGGGTTTTTTCGCTCCGCCGGGCAAATAGATGAGGATGTCCATCTTGGCATCGCCCTTCTTGCCCGTGAAGTAGACAGACACTTCCTTTCGCCAGGCCTTTCCACCGAGAGCCCGCTTATCGATCGAAGTCACCTCGAAGGTCATCTCCTTGGGGCGTCCCGGGCTACGTCCATACACGTACGTTTCGAACAACTTCAAAATCTCTGGCCGCCGTTTGTTGTACCAGGTTTCGGCAGAGGTGACCTTGTCGCCATCAGACATCGCAAGCGGGTCGGGCAAGGTGTACTTCGGTACTTTGGCTTCATCGTAATTAAAGCTGCGCGGCCGGGTTTGGGCTTCAGCCAAGGAGGGGAGCAACGGCGTAATCAAAGCGGCGTAAAGAAAGGTCGTGAGCATGTTACTCATAGCACCGGCCTGCGATCGGCAAGTCTTGTTTCCCCCCAATTTTGCTCCCCAGGTGGCCAAAAATCAATTCTTGTGGTCTGATCACGGCTTCCATCCGGGTGAAAGGGCAACCTGCATTTCCCTACCACTTGGCCGGTGCCTAAATTGATGTTTTGATGTTTCAGTATGCTATGATATGATGACTATATGAGGACGACTCTAACCATTGATGATAAATTGGCGGAGGCTTTGAAAGAACTGGCCTACGCAACCAACAAATCCTTTAAGGATGTCGTCAATGAAACCTTGCAAGCGGGTCTTGCGACTAAGTCCAGGCCTCCCAAAACCAAACCTTATCGGGTCAAGCCGGTGAGCCTGGGTGGAGCGCAAGCCGGCGTTAACTTGGACAAAGCTCTTCAGTTGGCTGATGCGATCGAAGACGAGGAAATCGCCAGAAAGATTCGGATGAGGAAATGATTCTGGTTGACGCGAACCTGCTGATATATGCGATCGATTCAGACGCCCCAGATCACAAAAGCGCCAGGAGATGGTTGGAGAAAACCCTTTCGAGTGATGCTCGGGTAGGGTTGCCATGGATTGTGTTGTTGGCATTTATTCGCATCACAACCCGCCAGGAAATCATGCGAAAGCCATTATCAGCCGATGACGCCTTGTCCTATGTGGAGGAGTGGCTGCAGCAGCCTTACGTATCGACTGTATCACCCGGCCCCAATCACTGGCCGATTCTTAGAAACCTGATCAGTCGAACAGGTACGGCAGGAAACCTTACCTCCGATGCGCACATTGCTGCTTTGGCCATAGAATACGGCTATACCATCTATTCAGCCGACTATGATTTCAACAGGTTTCCGGGTGTGTCGCACGTGAATCCACTCGTCTCGTAATGCAGCCTGCCTCCTTTCGTGGCATTTCTTTGAAATTTCTGACCCGCTGCGCTTTGTCTTAAAAAAGGACGAAGCGCTGGGGATCAATGGAGAGGTTATGGGTGATCTGATTGTAAATCATATCCCATTTAGCAAGGTAGGTTCCTCTCCCGGTTTCGATACTCAGCCGGATGGTCCACTGAGTCGGTAGGTTCAGACCATCTGTGGTCTGAAAATTGCTGAACCACTCTTGAAGATTGTAGCGGCTTTCGCTTTGTCTCGAGGATTCCTGAGGTTCAAAGCCTATAGGAGCAGAAATCCAAAACTTGTGGATTGTAGCGACGTGATGAAAGGTCTGCGGATCGAAGTAAAGACTAATGTTCAGGTTTCCTCCCCCTTTCCTCATGCGATACTTCAGTTCCAGGAGCTCTTGGTCGTTAACCTTCTTGAGGCCCGTATATTTCAACTTGGGTCTTCTGGACTCAAGCTCAAGCAGCGGCCAGGCTGTCGACAGCACCCCGCCCAGAAGTCCTTCCTTAATAACCGAATTGTATTCGTTGTACAACAACTCCCCAAGTTGCGAACGTATGCCGGTCCGGATATCACCCACTTGCGTTTTGTCGCCATCAAAAGAGACCCGTTCAGCCGCATACTGGAGATAACCGAATTGGATGGACAGAAGTACTTTGCGTCCCTCGCTAACAAAGCTGGCCGGCCCGTTAAGAGAACCCGAGCCGCCGACTAGAAGTGTCAATCGTCCTGCTCCTTCTGCGCTGCGACTCTGGACGGTCGCCCGGGCCTCGAGAGAGCCAAGAGCCTCCAGGTGACGTGCTACAAGTTCTTCAGGTTTCATTTTGGGCCCCTTGGCAAGTGCCAAAGTGCACACCGCCAAGAGAACCACCACCGCTGATAGATTCCAGTGAGCTGCTTTCTTTGGAAATAACATTGACCTGCCCCTTACGTGAAGGCCTCCAGTGGCTGGTGAGATATCCCGAACCCCAAAAACCTTTGAAACTTGGGACCTCGAAGAAGGATTCGACCTAACGACTCATTTCGTGGGTCCCGTTCAAGATGGATTATAATCCTGAAGGGAAGAATTGACCACTGGCAATGAGGGAGGCAAAGATCAAGCCATGATGGAGTACAAAGGTTACCGGGGTATTGTCGAGTTTGATGACGAGGCCGGGATTTTTCACGGGGAGGTCATCAATACTCGTGATGCCATTACATTTCAGGGGAAGAGCATGGAGGAAATTCAACAGTCGTTTAAGGATTCAATTGCTGATTATCTGGAATTCTGTGCCGAAAGAGGCGAAAAGCCGGAGAAGCCGTTTTCCGGAAAATTTGTTGTTCGCTTAACCGCGGATCAACACCGGAAAGTTTTTCTGGCTGCGAAGAAGCAGAATAAGAGTTTGAACACCTGGGTTGCTCAAACTCTGGAAAGGGAAGCGGAGCAAGTGGTGGAGTAGTCTGCTTGGAAAGTGGCAAAAAGCCCAATACTCACAGACCAAACTAGCCCAAATTCTTCCCACTGCTGGTAAATCTTATCTTCAGTTCACTGCCCGCCTTGATGGATGTGGGTGAAGGAAATTCCCAGATCAGTGAATTCTCGCTCGCGGAGGCTGACCCGGCAATGGTTTTGCCATTGATGGCAGCGTCGGCCGCTACCCGCCCAATCTTTGCTGTATCCGACTGAACCGCAAATTCTCGCAGTGTGAGATTCCCGTATTTCACCAGCACACGACATTCCTGGACGTTTCGGGCTTTGTCTTGCTGATACTGTCCCCAGGCTCCACCGCCGGTGAAAAATGAGCGAAATTGATCACCCGACCAGTGGCGCGGTCCGAACCGGATGCTCTGGGAGCGATGATCATAGAGGAATCCTGACAGAGCCTCCAGCACCGACCAGGAGCTCATCGCCCGGACATAATGATCTCCACATTCGATTTCGTTATAAGGGTTTCGAACTCGTCCATCATAACGGCGCTCCACGCCGCGAACGATACGTAGTGCATCCTCCACCAATCCTTCATATGCCAACAGTCCTGCAACCTCATACTCCACCCCAGTCCAGACCTCGTCCACCAATCCTTCATATGCCAACAGTCCTGCAACCTCATACTCCACCCCAGTCCAGACCTCGTCGCGGTAACGAACCGGCTCTTTGGGGCGACCACCCCGCGGCCAGGAACACATCAGCAGGCCCGGTTCACCATCTAAAGCGAATTCCCGGCGGGCATAGGCGATGGAAGGCAATGACGGATGGAAATTATTTTTCATGATTGATTTAGCTGACTCATGGACGTGGTCTGGTGGGAGGATATCACCCAAATCCAGCATATAAGCCCACCACTGTCCGATGAGGTGATCTGACAGACACCCTCTGCCCCAGTTGTCCCTGGGATGTTTCTCCAGGTCCACAATCTGTATATAGTGGCCCTCCCCCCAGGTCACCCGGTCGTAGGCCCGCATTCCCTTCTCGAAGCGCTGGCGGCACCGACGAGCAATGCTGTCATCGCCTTGAAGTTTGGCCATTTCTTCCATGGCCCGCAGCGCGGCCAGCCAGAGCGATCCTATAAAGGTGTTGGGGCCGTAAGCGGACCGGTCATAGGTATTCGGCTGAAGGCCCTCGATAATTCCATTGGCATCTGGATCGAACTCATCAAATAGATGCTGGATTAATTTCAAGAGACGGGGCCACAGTTTATCCAACCATTCTTCACTCGCGCCTCGCCTGACGGCGCGGTAGGTTCTCAAGATAATCCCCAGCATCCCGTCTAGTGCCGGTGAGCGTGGACCGCCGATCTGAAGAATCGGGATGTGATTTAGATACAACGGGTAGGGGGTCCGATGAGGGATACTGCCGTCTGCCATCATTTGACTGAGCAGAGCAGTTTCCTGCATTGATTGTTCCAGCGAAGGATACAGGGCAGCGATAGTCTGTGCATATTGCCCACACATGCGTACAGTTCAAGGGACAGCAGCCGCCGGTGGTGCCGGCCCACCAATCCGGCTGGGCAAAATGACAGCCCTCAAATCCAAAGAATTCCCCTTTTTCGTCGGTGAAAATGGAGGGGCTGCGCATGATTGAACTCTGGGATGAGACACGGCTCAGCACTTTCCGTGGAAGCGTGCTGTCAAAAAATGAGTGGTGATACGTCCGGGTTTGGCTTTCCAGCCGCTTCAAATTCTGTTGTGTATATACCGCGGCCGACATAGCATTCGGAAACCAGTTGTTGTACTTATGTCCCACATAGAATTTTGTGTTGGTGTCATTGACCCGACGCCCCGGCTGACCCCACTGGTTGACCTGATTGGGAAATGACCAGGCGATGGCCGCAGTGACCTGCCGTGACTGGCCGGGTGGCAGCAGCATAGGCTTGACCACGGCCCCATTATAGGTCTCGCCGCGAGGACTGGTATCCGACGCGTTGCGCCTTCCATAGGACCTCTGTTGAACATGAGCTGTAACCAGCTGGTCCAGGTCCTGCCACTGGCACAGCGTGCCGGCATCCTGGTCCAACAGGACCACCATCATGGTGCCGTTGTGCAGGTGTGACGCCTCCAGAGCGGTACTCATCATGTTCACGCCCGTTAAGCCCGGAAGCCGCACCACCTGGTTCTGGTTACCGCCGTAGCCCGGATTGTGAGTTCCTTCAATGGTGGACTTGCCATCGTAGCCCACGCCGTTTTGCAGTCTCAGCCACAAATCGATTGTAGTGGGAACTTCATCGGTGTTTGTGAAGGAAAACTTGAACAGCACGATCGGAATACTGGAATCTTTCATATTCAGGGGAATCATAGGGTTAAAGGATTCCATGATGACCCTGAGGGGCAAATCATCAAAATGGTACTCCAGATGGGCAATGGGATATTCACCGATGTAAGTAATCCGATCGGCACCCCGGTAGCTTTTGAGGACCTGGCGCGAATATTCCGGAATGACATGGTCGGTCACAAAAGGGACAGGCTGGTAAGGGGTCTGGTAGAACTCAGCTGACTGCAGGAACCGCACCCCGGATCTGATCCGCCTCTGACGGTAATAGAACAGAAAATGGGTACCGGGCAGAAAAGCCAGATGATTGACATTGTTGAAAACCTGCCACTGGCGCAGCGTTCCGTCCCCACACAGTGCCACCTGCCCGGTGCCGATACCGCCCATCGGCATGGCTACATTTCGCAAACGCTCGCCGGCATACACCATGGGATCTTTTGGGGGTGCTTCCTGGGCGACTCCAGCTTTCGCTTCGCCCGCAGCTAACGCGGCGGTTGCCACAGCCGAAGTCTTCAGAAAACTTCGCCGAGTTAGGGTTCCTCCCATGGTTTGCTTCTTCATATCTGTAAAGATGGAGGAATTTCAAGAAGGGCGGTCTTGGGGTGAAGCCATCTGTTGCCCGGATTATTGATAAATTTGAGCTACAAAGCGTAGGGGCGAGCCGGCGGCTCGCCCGAACCGTTCTCCCGCAAGGGCGGCTCGGGCGGACCACCGGCTCGCCCCTACTGTGACCTCACAATTCCACCAGTCAAACCCTACGCCAAGAATAGTGAGGACTGGCCGTTTTCAGTGTTGTGACCCCCGGCAAAAGAATCATCCTTGACGTAAAGCCGCGGAGGTCACCGTATAGCCCTTGGATGTGCGGCCCCGAGCAGGGCCGCCCATCAAGTGTTCGGTGGGTCTTAAAATATATACTTCAAGGCCACCTGCATCACGCGAGGGTCCCTCGCTCTGGCGATAGCTCCGGCCGTCTTTACGTTGACCCGTTCTTCCGGCGGGAAGAAGTTTGTAAAGTTAGGCACGTTGAAGACTTCCCAGCGGAACTGGAGTCGGTGACCCTCCTTCGGCATTGGGAAGTACCTCATCACAGAGACGCTGAAGTGTTTTCGAGAAGGTCCTATGACCACATTGCGCCCGGTATTGCCGAAACGAAAGGACCCCTCCGGCACTTCGGGGAAGTGGTCCACGTTGTACCATCGCTCCGGGGTGGGATTATCGAGTTTTCCGCTGCCGATCCGGTCGGGTCGGGTGGCTTCTCCTAGAAGCAAGCTGGCGCCCTGAATCTCAGGGCTAACAGGCGTTCCAGAATAAAGTCGTAGGATCGAGTTGACTTGCCAGTCCCGAGTCAGGACATGTCCCCGAAATGGAAGCTTGTAAATGATACTCCCCGTTAGGTTATGGCGACGATGGAAGTCGGACAGGCCCCGCTCCGCCGCCCGGTTAAGAGCATCCTGCACGCCACTAACGCCAGCCGCGGCACCCCCATTAAGCCGGCTGGCATCGTCGATCGTTTTGGAAAAAACGTAGTTGAGACGATAATTCAACCCCCGGCCTCTCTTGCGGAAGGTGGCCTGGAATGCGTGGTAGTTGGAGTCGGCTTCAAAAGCGTAGAACTGAATACCACCGAATTCCGGGTAGGGGTTGAACTTGTCTACGCTCCCATCATCGAGGGGGGTATGGATCGTCTGGTTGATGTTATAGCGCCTTCCCAAGTGCGTTCCCTTCGATCCCACATAGCCAAGTTCCATAACCAGGTCCTGCGCGAATTGCTGCTCGATCGTAAGGTTGTATTGGTACAGGTTGGCCGAGGGCGCACGCATCTCATACCCGTGGGGGTTATTCACTTTCTGCTCTTTTGCTATCTTATCCGCGAATGGATCGTCCCAAGTCGGCAGCTTAAGCTTCTTGCTGCGGCCAAAGGTCTGCAGAATAGTGAAGGGTGGGTTCCGTCCCAACGAATTTCGAATTGGATTCAAAAGACTCAGCCCATAGAACTGGCCGATGCCCATCCGGATGACGGTCCTGCTTGAGAACGGCCTCCAGGCAAAACCGAGGCGCGGGGCAAAGTTGTTCTTGTCCATAAAGATGAGAGACTCGGGAAAATTGGGATCCCCGGTCAGTATGATCTGTCCCGTGTCCGGATCAAAATTCGACCAGTTGCCTTCCTGTTCAATCGGCGGAACAAAGAGGTCCCAGCGAACCCCGAGGTTCAAGGTCAAGTTGGGCGTGATTTTCCAGTCATCCTGAAAAAAGCCAGCCCAGGTCCGGGAGAAGAGGTGGTTCTTGGTGGTTCTTACGCGTCGATTTGTATTGTTAAGAAATCCGATCAGGAAGTCGCCAAAGGAGTCACCGGTCCACCTACCCCTGAAACGAAACACCCCTCGAGCATTGTTGGAAACGAGCTGCGCGAACTGGCTGCGGATCATCTCTCCGCCCAAACGCAGATTGTGCTGCCCCTTGATAATCGTCATCGTGTTGCTGAAGTGGTAGTCATTTTCAGCCCAGTCTAACGGCAGGTTGTTGGCATCTCCCGTGTTTGGGAAACCATCTATCCGAATACGTGGAAATCCGGAGAACACCGGATCTTTGGTGATACCTGTGATGCCAAACTGCTCGACGAAGCTTGTTCCAAAGTTGAAAGACTCATCGAGGGTACGCTTGCGCGAGAAGCTAACCATACTCTGATTGATCACGCTCGGGGAAAAGGTGTGGGTAAAGTTAACACCAGCCATAGAGAAGTGGCGTATGCCATCTTTTCCAAATGCCGGAAAGATACTGCCAGCAAAAGGGTTACTCACAAAGCGCCTGTTATGCAGATAACGAATCGAAACGTTGTCTGAGTCGGAGAAATGATAATCGACCTTGGCTACGTAATCATTGAATCTGTCCACATCCACCTTGTTGGCAACGTAGTTGAACACACCCCCCTGGGGATCATTGGGCAACGGAAT
>JALLOM010000220.1 GCA_027717865.1 Acidobacteria bacterium AH-259-O06
CCCGCAACCGTTGTCTGCTCTTCAACGCTATTATTGGAGGTGTTGGGGTCATTCTCAGCGGCGCCGACCTCGGCTCGGTTGACGAGGGTGAAACCGGCCGCTTCCGGGCTAACATCAACAACGATGGAGACGCTGGCGGCCCCACCGCTCTTCAGGTCCCCGAGACTGCAGTCGACGACTCCAACTGCAGGGGACTTTGAGCAACTGCCCTGGCTGGATGTGACCACCACAAAGGTCACCTCCGGTGGGAGGTCGTCACTCAGTGTCACCTCGGTTGCGGTGCTGGGGCCGGCGTTGCTCACCTTCAGGGTGTAAGTCAGACGGGTTCCCGCGTCTACCGGATCTGGCGAGTCGCTCTTGGTAATGGAGAGATCGCTTTCGGGTGCGACGGCGACCTTTTGAACCGTTGTCTGCTCTTGAGCGCTATTATTGAGCTCGTTGGGGTCAATCTCAGCAGCGACGACCTCGGCTTGGTTGACGAGGGTGGTACCGGCCGCTGCAGAGTTGACGGTAACAAGGATGGTGACTTCAGCCTTGGCGCCCGGCTCTAACACGCCAAGATTCCAGGTGAGGGTACTGAATGGTACGAGGCTGCCTTGGCTGGCGCTGGCCGAGACGAAGGTCACCCCGGTGGGAAGCGAGTCATGCAGCGTTACCTCGGTTGCGGTGCTGGGACCGGCGTTGCTCACCCTCAGCGTGTAAGTCAGACGGGCTCCCGGATCTACCGGATCCACCGAGTCGGTCTTGGTCACGGAGAGATCGCTTTCGGCGGGTGGTGCGATGCCGTCCCGGACGGTTGTCTCCTCTCGAGCGCTATTATTGAAGTCGTTGGGGTCCGTCTCGGCAGCACTGACGTGGGCCAAGTTGACCAGGGTCGTGGCCGGTGTGGGGCTGACAGTAACACTGATGGAGACGATAGCCGTGGCACCGCTCTTCAGGTCTCCGAGACTGCAGTTGACGACTCGAACTCCAGAGAATTTTGAGCAAGTGCCCTGGCTGGCTTTGGCCTCGACAAAGCTCACATCGGGCGGGAGGTCATCACTCAGCATCACCTTGGTTGCGGTGCTGGGGCCGGCATTTTTCACGGTTAGCCTGTAAATCAGTGAGTCTCCTGGGGTCACCGGATCGATCGAGTCGGTCTTGGTCAGGGAGAGATCGCTTCCAGCAGGTGCAATGCCGCCCTCGACTGTTGTCTCCACTTGAGCGCTATTATTGGAGGTGTTGGGGTCCGCCTCGGCAGCCTCGACGCTGGCCAGGTTGATGAGGGGCATGGCCGCTGAGGGGCTGACACTAACATTGATGAGGACCGTAGCGCCGGCATCCGGCTCGAGGCCACCAAGTTGGCAGATGACCTCTCCATCTGTTTCGAAGCATTTGCCCTGGCTGGCTTTGATGCCACCAAAGGTTACCTCGGCCGGAAGCATGTCGCGGAGCCTCACGTCGGTTGCAGGGCTGGGCCCGGCGTTGCTGACCGTCAGCGTGTAAGTCATTGAGGCTCCCGGGCGCACCAAATCTGTCGAGGCTCTCTTGGTCACGGAGAGATCGCTTTGGGAGGGTGGTGCAATGTCCCCTTCGACTATTGTCTTCACTTCAGCACTATTATTGAAGGTGTTCGGATCCGCCTCGGCAGCCTCGACGGTGGCCAGGTTGATGAGGGGCAGGGCTGCTGAGGGGCTGACATTAACATTGATGAGGACGATAAGTGTGGCACCGGGGTCAAGGACTCCCAGACTGCAGATGACTTCTCCAGCCGAGATGAGTTCTTGACTTGATAGGAAGCAAGTGCCCTGGCTGGCTTTGGCCTCGTCAAAGGTTGCCTCGGCCGGAAGCATGTCACGCAGTGTTACCTTGGTTGCGGGGCCCGGCCCCGCGTTGCTGACCGTCAGCGTGTAAGCCAGCGAGGCTCCCGGGCGCACCAAATCTGTCGAGGCTCTCTTGGTAACGGAGAGATCGTTTTCGGAGGGTGGTGCGATGCCCCCCTCGACTGTTGTTTCCTCTTGAGCGGTGTTATTGAAATCGTTGGGGTCGCTCTCGGCAGCCTGGACGCGGGCCAAGTTGAGGAGGGTGCCGACTGCCGAGGCGCTAACCTTAACAGTGATGAGGACCGTGACGCTGCTACCGAGGTCGAGGCTGCCGAGACTGCAGATGACGTCTCCAGATGATTCTAAGCATCTGCCCTGACTGGCTTTGGCCTCGACAAAGCTCACATCGGGCGGAAGCACGTCAAGCAGCGTCACCTTGGTCGCGGGGCTGGGTCCGGCGTTGCTGACCGTCAGTGTGTAGGTCAGTGAGGCTCCCGGGCGTACCAGATCTGCTGAGCCTCTCTTGATCAGGAACAGATCGCTTTCGACTCCCTCGCCCTTTTGGACCTTTGTCTCCTCTCGAGCGCTATTGTTGAAGTCGTTGGGGTCATCCTGGACAGCCTGGACGCGGGCCGAGTTGATGAGGGTCGTACCGGCCGCCAGTGGCTTAACAAGAACATCGAAGGTGACGATAGCAGCGGCACCAGGTTGCAGGTTCCCAAGGCGGCAGGTGACGACTCCCTGTAATTCTGAGCAACTTCCCTGGCTGGTCCTGGCCGAGAGAAAGGTCACCCTCAACGGAAGCTCGTCAGTCAGCGTGACCTCGGTTGCGGTGGTGGGGCCGGCGTTGCTGACCTCCAGCATGTAAGTCAAACCGCCTCCAGGGTCTACCGGATCTGGCGAGTCGGTCTTGGTCAGGAGGAGATCGCTTTCGGAGACGCAAGGCGTCCCATCCGCCAGCCGACAAGGGGCAAACTGAAATGAGCCAGTGGTACTGTAGTCGCTGAAGTTTCCTAAAGCATCCTTTGCCCGAACCCGCCATCGCCAACCTTCAAGATTTTTATCTATCACAGCAAGGTTACAATTAGTGCGCGTAAACTGAGAACTTTTCACAAACGTTTCGACAAGGAGCTCAGGTGAGTTCGCGTTTTTCACAAGCAGTTCATATCCATCGATGCCACTTGGGGCGGAAGAATCTGTCCAGTCCAGGAAGATTTGATAACCAGATCCCCTGGTTGGATCGAAAGGACAGTCGATGTTGGGGTCATTCTGCGGGATGACCGCGTTTTCTATGGGGGTAATTAGCTCGGGGGGAGGTAACTCCGGTGGCGGTGGTTTGGAGACCGGATTGGACGGTTGATCCCTGTACAGTTCCAGGAGTTCAACGGTACGCAGCGCATATCCGGAGCCGGTCTGTTGAACTTGCTGACCCTCCACTAGCTCTGTCAGCAAGATCAATGAGCTCGAGGAAAACGGGGTGAATCCAGGAAGGAACGATATATCGGTTGATTGGAGAGCCGAGATCCAGGGACTAACCAAGTTGTCTCGGGGGGTTAGAAGCGTTAGGCGGTTGGCACCTCTTTCTATCACTAGCAACTGAAAGGATTTGGGGCAGCCAAAGCCATTGCGGTACAAGGCTAGAAGTTGGCCGGGTTGCTGCAAACCAGCAACCAAAACCCGCAGCTCTCCTGTGAGTGCTACAAACTCCCGGATGACTCCTGCTCCAGTGTCCGAGGTGTAAACATTCGCCGTGCACCGATCTATAGCCATGCCATCTGCCCTTGCCGTCGGAAATAGTGTCACTGCCTGTGGTCCTGGTCCAGCAGCATAAGTTCGAGCAGCTGAAACCAGATCCGACTCCAGTTGCGCTTTTGGAATAAGGGTAACCTTGTCCTGCTCGGCTACTAAGAGATCCCCAGTATTTGGATCGATCACCAGAGAGGTAGGTTGATTCAAACCGCTCGCCACCTCTACCGATTCCAGTGTAGTGGGATCAAGACGGATGATTCGACCGGTGTCCTGTCCCGCCAAGAGCAGAAATTCCTTTCCTGTGCTGGCAGTGAAGGAGATCATCTTGGAGATTGTTTCGTTGGCGAAGGTGGTTAGTGAAACCTTGGGGACACCCGGAGCAGGGACCTCAAATATCTCGGTGTTCGTGATTGGCTGTGCCGGGCTGACTGATTGCAATCTGAAGGAGTTTTGTGCGCCACCCAGAACGAAGAGTTCAGCCGTGTAGATCTTTTCGAGTGTACCCAAATAAGCCACTGACTGAAGTATTAGATCGCTAGTCAGCAACTCGGTCTTATCCAGAACGTCCACCGACGCTCCCGCAGTCTGAGCGCCTGCTTCGGCTGACACCGTCACCACCTGAGGCAGCGGTACCTGTGCGGGAGCCGTGTAAAGACCAGCCGAGCTGATTATCCCGATTGTTTCGTTTCCACCTTCAATATCATTTACCTTCCAAATGACGGCCTCTTCGGTTCCCTCGACCTGAAAGCTCTGGGATTGATTGGGCTGGACAATAGCCAGGGGCGGCTTGACCGTGATCACTGGTAACCCAGCATCAGGGGTGTAAGTTTCAGGGGCTGCCTGGGGTGGAACGTTCGCCAGGACGTTGGTGGATCCAAACAGTGAGGTCAAATAAACCGGTAAATCGCTCGTGATCCAGATGAGGCCACCCGATTGTCCAGCGGCGTCGGGGATGAGCTCATGGATGAGCTTACTTAACCGTTGACGTGGCTGCAGCACAGTGCCGAAGCTTCCCAGGACTTCTCCCGAAGGTGTAATCGCGAGAATGCGCACGTTGGCCGCTAACTGTCCCGCATTTAATACCGCCACTCCTGTGAAGAAACCGCTCACGGTTGCGATATGGGAAAAAATAGCCCGGGTCTGTCCTACACGGGTCGGTGTGACAGTAGCGGTTGATCCTGTCTCGGGTGTTCCATAGGTGATAGACCCCGTAACTGCCTCAGATGTCGACTCCACCTGGAGCCAGCCATCCAGAAGCTCCTTCCCTACAAAGCCAAACATTGACTCCAGGTCCTCAGCCAGACTTCCCCCAGGATCCAGGGACCGTGTCACCGGGTTATTTTGCAGATTCTCCGTACCATAGATTGACCCGTCTGGCTTGAAAGCTGTAATCGTCAAGATCACCGCCTGCGTCGAATTATTCACCACACCCAGGATCGTTTCAAAGGGGCCGAGAAGCGCCACCTGTGGAAAGTAAAGATGAGTTAGTTGCTCTGCAGCGCTTCGGGCATTCAAACCAACCAGGTCGCCGTCCGGGGTATTGACGAACTCAAATCCAGCGATATCCACATTGGAGGTCACCGTCACGTAAGCACTCGGGGGAGCCTCGGTAATTTCAAAAAAATTGGCCACGTCCAGACGCACCGCTCCCATTGCAGACAAGGACAGGGCTTTGGTGACTGGAAGAAAGTCGACCCTAATCAGCTGTAGTTGTAAGTTCGCTGTGGCACTGCTGGGATTGATGATATTGAGTTCCGTGGTGTTACCCGAGCCCATACGTACCTGAGTGAAAACAATTTTCTTATCCGATGGGGGAAGATCAGCTCCGTCGAACAAAATGGCAGGGAGCGGGATGTTAAGAAAAAGAAAAAATCCAGTGAGATCATCCACAGGGCTGGTGGCTTGGAACCAGGCCACAGTAGCCGGATCGAGGCCCCCGCCAAACAGCTCAGAAGTGAGTTTGGAGAACTGCTGGTTGGCAGGGACAGTAACCTGGACAGGATTGACGATCCCTGAGAGGGGCTGTCCGTTTTCACCGTAGGCGGTGATGGTGACGAGAGCGTCCTGATCCCCTGGATTGACGATAGCGACTCCGGTGAGGGTCTCCTCTTCAAAAGACAATCGTGGGAAGTTCAGGGTACTGCTGGCGAGAAGATACGAAGAGCAGAAAATGATGGTAGCTAATAGTGGTGGGGCACGGAATAAGTATCTTACGCCCGCAGCCAGAAAACGAGCCAACAAACCCGACTTGTCAAGTTCCATACTAGGAGTGGTGTGTCCCATGATTTCTGTCTGCAATCCAACTCAATATCCTCTTTGCAAATAGCGTGCCGACTCCACCCCTAACTATATGTTGGGGTCCACGGTGCTGAAAACCACTGCATTTTGAATTTTGTCTCAGCGCTCGACATAATTTGTTAGTG
>JALLOM010000221.1 GCA_027717865.1 Acidobacteria bacterium AH-259-O06
AGACTACCAAATTTCGTGCAGGAAATTGGTAGGTTGTCCCCTTATTTACGCTTCACAACTTGCTGGAGTTACTGTATCTTATCGTGTTTACCCACAACCTTCCTGGCGCTGGAGAAGAGGGGGGCAGCAGCCATGTTAGCGACTCAGATTCGGCGACGAATGATCATTATCTACAAGGGCATGCCCCACCGCGTGCTGGATTTCCAGCACCGCACGCCCGGTAAAGGGCGTGGCTTCGTCCAAGCCAAGCTGCGCAACCTGAAGACCAGGGTATCTATGGAAGTCCGTTTCAGCTCCACCGATACCATCGAGCGGGCCATTCTGGATGTACATGAGATGGAGTACATCTACTCGGAAGGCAGCGTGCATCACTTTATGAACATCGAAAGCTACGACCAAATGCCTCTCGACGCTGAAACACTGGATGATGCGATGAGTTACCTGGTGCCGGGCACCCGGATAAAAGTTGAGTTTTTCCAAGGTCGCCCCATCGCGGTGGAGCTGCCGTCAGCCGTTGAGTTGACCGTCGTGGAGACGGAGCCCGAGCTGAGGGGTGCGACGGCCTCCAACAGCCCTAAGCCTGCCAGGTTGGAGACAGGAGTCACTGTCCAGGTCCCGCCCTTCATCAAAGCGGGAGATCGCATCCGGGTTGATCCCTACGCGGGTACCTATCTTGAGCGCGCTAAGTGAGAGGAGGGGTCTGACCCCTCCTCCACAGCGTTTCCCCTTCTCTTGCGGTGCTCCCCGCTCCCTTTCTGGTAGAATCTGTTGCATGCCTAAGAGATCTCCCAAGATCAGTGAGGATCTCAACTTAAACAACATTGTCTCGGCACAGTTTGACGAAGCAGCCTCTCTGCTGAGGGAACCACATGGGCTGCTCGAGCAGATCAAAAGGTGCGACAACGTGTTTCAAGTGAATTTCCCCGTCAAGTTTGGAAATAAGATGAAACACTTCTCGGGCTGGCGCGCGGAGCACTCTCACCATAGGAAACCGCTGAAAGGTGGAATTCGCTTTAGTCCTCTAGTGACCCAGGACGAAATTGTCGCACTGGCTGCCCTGATGACTTTCAAATGTGCCCTTGTAGATGTTCCATTCGGAGGATCAAAGGGAGGGGTGGCGATTAACCCCCGTGAATTCGAAGAAAGGCACTTAGAGCAGATCACTCGCCGATTCACAGCCGAGCTCATCTTCAAGAATTTCTTGGGGCCCGGCGTGAACGTACCGGCCCCGGATATGGGAACCGGGGAGCGGGAAATGGCCTGGATCTTCGATACTTACGACGCCTTCTATCCCGGAGGGATCGATAACATGGCCTGTGTTACAGGCAAACCGGTCACTCAGGGTGGCATCCGGGGCCGCAAGGAAGCCACCGGGCGGGGTGTTCAATTTGGCATTCGTCAAGTGTTTCAATACCCTGAGGACATCAGTGCGGCTGGCCTTGAGCCGGGGCTTTCCGGTAAACGGGTGGTCATCCAGGGATTCGGGAATGTCGGTTATCACTGCGCCTGCTTTCTATTGGAAGAGGATGATTGCAAGATCATAGCCGTTGGCGGGCATGACGGTGCCGTCTACAATCCCAAAGGGCTTGACATCGAAAAACTGGCCAAGTACCGAAAAAGTAAGCGTACCATTTTGGGTTTTCCAGGCGCCAAGACCCTGCGTGATCCACAGGCTGTTCTTGAAATCGAATGCGACATCTTGATTGCCGCAGCATTGGAGAATCAGATTACCCTCAGCAACGCGGACCGAATTCGAACCAAGATCTTGGCCGAAGCCGCTAACGGTCCCGTGACTCCGGGAGCGGAAAAGAAGCTGCTCAAGCGTGGCGTACTCCTCATCCCCGATATCTTCTTAAATGCCGGCGGGGTAACCGTCTCCTATTTCGAGTGGGGCAAGAATCTGGCCCACATGCGCTATGGCCGGATGGAGCGTCGCCTGGAGGAGTTTCGCGGAGAAACTCTGGTGCGCCACCTGGAAAGAACTGGTGGGCAACGGATATCCCCCTCGGTCCGTAAGGTGCTGGTACACGGAGCGGAGGAGGTAGACCTTGTCAACTCCGGACTGGAAGAGACAATGGTCAACGCTTATGAGGAAATTCGCAATGTCTTCAAACGACGTCGCAGGGTTGCCGGTCTGCGCACGGCCGCCTACGTTGTCGCCATCGAAAAAATCGCCACCGCCTACAGAGAACTGGGAATTTTTCCTTGATGAAGTTGTGAGTTCTGAGGTCTGCCCTGCCAGTGTTGCGCTCGGTCGGCCTCTCAACGTACCGTAGGGGCGAGCCGGCGGCTCGCCCGAGCAAAGCATTCACCGAGAACGGGTTCGGCCAGCCACCGACTCGCCCGGCCGGCGCTTTCGCCGCTTCGTGACGAGAACCTATAAGTAATCCGGGGCTGGAATTCAAAGGTTTCGTCTTAAAGTGCACCTTGGTACAATTAGAAAATGCCAAAAGGACAACCGAGAATTCAGGTCATCTGTTCGCGCTGCCAGGCAACCCTGGTGGTTGATCCCCAAACAGGGCTAGTGCTCCATAGCGAAGAAAAGAAGTCGGGGTATTCCTTCGAGGAGGCGGTGAAGGAAGTTAAATCACGCAAGGAGAAATCCGAGGAATTATTTCAAAAGGCATTTGTAGATGAAAAACGCCGGCAGCAGTCTTTGGAGGAAAAATTCCGCGAGGCTCTCGAATCGCAAGACGAACTGGACGAACCGTCGCATCCTTTGGGGATCGATTGAATCGTTTCTGAACTTAAATTTTCCTAATCAGTTCTCGGGCGTCTCTGAAGGCTCTCTCTTCCCGATCAGACCTAGTTTTTCCCATCTCGCCAGTATTTGCTTTGACTGTTCGGCTAGCGGGCCATCGGACTGGACTTCAAGGTAACGATTAAACTCAGAGGTGGCGGAAGGAATGTTTCCTTTCCGAGCCAGAATCGCTCCCAAGATGAAGTGCGTGGCCGGGTAGTGTCGAGCTTTATTGCTGGTCTGGACATTTCGAACCGATTCTTCTGCAAGATCAAGCCTTCCCAGATAGTAATTCGCAACGCCGCGCAGATAGTGGGCATGGGTAACATAGGGATTCAGCTTGATAATCCCGCTGCTCAACTGGGCGACTTCTCCCCAGCGCCCCTGCTCAAATTCAAGCCCTGCCAACGACAGATAGGGGCTAATGTATTTGGGTTCGGCAGCCATGGCCTTTTCGAAAGCCCGGCGAGCACCGTTGTGGTCCTGGAGAGCCAACCGCGTTTGTCCCAACAGGCTCCACGCTGCCGAAAATTCCGGGAACAATTTTACGGCTTTCTGCAGCTCTTTGGCAGCTTTGGAATGGTTAGCTTTTTTCTTATTCAACTCCTTCTGAGCTTTCTGGAAAGCCTTCTTGGCATTCTTAGGTGCCTTCAAAGTGTTTACGCTGACGATGCTACCCTCGAAATTGCCCAAGCGGTGCAAGACAATGACACCGACGTCAGGGTTGTCAAGTGGCCGCCGACGGCCAAGGTGGATCGTATCCGATCGAAAGCCAGGCAGCGACGCACGCAACTCGCAACCGGTTAGATCGAGTGTGTTAAACATCGATGTGCTCGCACTGAAACTGCCCAAGCCGCCGCCCTGCCCCCGAAACAGTTCGTCGTCCAACCCTGGATTAGAAACGCTGGCGTCCATGAATCCCATGGGTCTATTAGTGCCGAAGTCAAAAGAAAAACGGCCGTCGAAAGCATAAGTTTGTCGGCGAACCGACCCGTGACAGAGCATTTCGACTTGCACTTGTTCTTCCGGTCGAGAGCCATCGTCCAAAATGACCGTTCCATAAAGAAATATAGGCCTCCGTTCTCGCGACGGCACACGCTGCTCCCTTTGTGGTTCAGTCTGACCGGGGGGTTCTCTACGAGCGGGCTTCTTAGGATCCTGTTCTTGTTGTTGAGCCCACCCCAAACTCAAGAGAAAAAACGAGAAAATTGAGGCGACGAACAGCTTTTTGCCCATTATTAGTCTCCCTTTCAGTACACATGTCTTTTCCCGAACACTACTATGACTCCATAATGGAATGCAAGGTCTATCTCAGCTTCATCAGTTTCAAGACAAGAATGGCTAGATCTGGGCGAGATCCCCACACAGATGCCTTGGTCACAAACCTCGTTGAAACCACACCAAAGCCAAGGCAGTTCATGGATTCCGAATGTAAAACACAGTATCTTAAATGGTGCCATAGACGATATGGTTCGAGACCTTCAAAAACGCGGCAAGCACTCTGAAGAAAACTATGAAGATCGGTTCGCTTGAGGAAATAGCCCGAGAGATTTTTGGCCCGGAGGAGGGAAAGTCAATCGACCGCTGGGTCCGATATTGGGAGGACAGCCAAAAACGGAGTAAAGGACTCCTGGAACCCTTCCGGCGCCTTGTCCTCTTGGACTTCCATCACAAGCGTGTCCTAGACATCGGATGCGGGACGGGAGGCCTCAGCCACCTCCTTGCCCACTCTGAGCTTTATGTGGGCGGGGATTACCATTCTCACATTTTACGTTTTGCACACCCAGGTCCACGTCAATGCTATGTCCAGTGTAATGGAGCCGCCCTTCCCTTTGCCAATGAGTCTTTTAGCTACATATTCGCCTTTGACGTGATCGAACACCTGGTCGGTGGGAGACCTTGGCAAATCCAGTTTCTGAGAGAATTAGAGCGTGTCTTGCGACCCCTGGGAATGATTTTTCTAACCACTCCCAATCGCTGGTATCCTCACGAAGGCCACACCGGTCTTTATTTCCCGCAATACTTGCCTGGGTCTTTGAGTGATCGCTACATCTCCTGGAGAAACCCTGGATTTCTGCGTGAGCACAAGAGCTTCATTGAGATCAAACTTTTGGGACCCCGCGCACTCCGTCAATGTCTCCAGGAGAGTAATCTGGTTTTTCTTCACGAGCTTCCCTGCGGCTTAGATCGGCGAGAATTCTTGCATCAATTTCCTCTTCGTGGTCTCCTTGCCTATCTCGGGTTCGGATGGCATTTGCATGCCGAATTCTGGGGGGTTCTTGTACGTCGCCAAGAACGTTCAGCACTTCGACTAAAGTTGAACAAGTATTGGCACTATGAACAGAATCAACCCACTCAGCCAGAACTTTTCGACTTTGATCAACTCATCGATTTTGGTGCTGCTCCCTTCAGTCACCAACTGGGTAGGGGATGGTATTGGTATGAGACCGACAGACGAGGATATCGCTGGACAGGAAAAGAGGCTGTGTGTTATCTGGAAACCAACCAATTAGTTCGATACGTTCGGCTCTGCGGATACAGTCCACGCCAGAACCATGTTGAGGTCTGGGTCGACGGGATTCGAGTTGGAGAGCATAAGATTGCTCATTCATCAGATTTTCGACTCGAATATCTAATCCCTTTCCCAAACACCTCCGGGCGGATCTTTGAGATTAAAATTCACTCTGCTGGCATTTTTCACCCGGACGATCCCAACGACCACAGAGAACTGGGATTGATGATCTTTTCAGTGGGATTGGCTTGACCATATTGTCTTTGCCTCAAACAGAAAAAAACTAACCGCGATCGGGGATTGGAAGGACGTATCTAAGGATATGTTAACGATATAGAGCATGACACTAACGGAATTCAAAGAATCTGTGGCCCAACAGGACCAGCCTCCTGAGAATCTCTCAGAAGCTCTGCAGGCCCTCTGGTATGAGAGGAAGGGAGATTGGCACCGAGCTCACCAGATAGCCCAGGACTTGCACAGCGATGAGGGGGCTTGGGTTCACGCATATTTGCATCGCAAAGAGGGAGACCTGGGCAACGCACGTTACTGGTACAGTCGAGCCGGTCGCCCCGAATCAAAGAAAGAGCTGGCAGAGGAATGGGAAGAAATCGCTGGATATTTGCTGGCCGGGCCATAAAGAACCTCCCATCCTCTGTTTCGATTTCACAGCTCACCGGGTATGCCCCTGGAAGTTCACCTGCAAGAAACGCCT
>JALLOM010000222.1 GCA_027717865.1 Acidobacteria bacterium AH-259-O06
TCGGAAATACCAAATTTCCTGGGAAGGGATTGTACTCCCCCATCATAATCAGAGAGGAAGAGCAACGAAGCGTGCGTGGCCTTTGAAGATCAAACCTTATGGGATCCCGGGTCGAAAAAGACCTCTATGAAATGCTCTTTGATGCCTTGCCACAGGCCGTGCTCGTGGTGGACCGGCAGCTCAAAATCCAGGTGGGGAACAAAAGTGCAAGCGCCCTTTTCCAGGTCTCCAAGGACCAACTGAGGGAAGCAGAAATTTCCTCACTCATCTCCCACAAGGACCTCCCGAAACTCATCTTTGACGTCGCGGAGGCGCAAAGGGGCAAAGTGCTGGAGCTCCACCCAGAATCAGATCAACAACGCAGTTCGGAGAGAATCCTCAGGGTAACAATTCTGCCGCTTGACCCCTATGCGACGGAGGACGTGGGCCTGCTCGTCCTCGAGGATGTCAGTGAAAAAGTGATGCTGGAAGAACAGCTCATTGAGACGGAAAAACTTGCGGGGATGGGGCAACTGGCTCAAGGAATCGCCCATGAATTGGGAAATCCCTTGAGCAGCATGGGTTCCACCCTCCAATACGTTCGGGAGAATATAACGAACGAGGGTGATTCAGCGCTGCTTGAGGCCTTGGACCTCACTCTCGATAATTTGGATCAGATGCACCATCTCCTTCGCAGTCTTTCCGAATTCAGCAGGGAACATCGACCTCGTTATGAAGCAAGCGATCTGCACCAGCTCATTCGGCAGAGTCTGGTTTTTATCCGCAGGGAAGCGGAAAAGCACGGGATCCGCCCGGTCACCTCTTTTGCTTCCACTCTCCCGTGTTGTCACATCGATGTTCGAAGGATCAAACAAGTCCTACTCAACCTTTTCAAAAACGCCATCGAGGCTATGCCCGAAGGTGGTCAACTTTCGGTGAAAACCCGTCTTGGCAGGCTGGCTCGAGAAGACAGTGAGGCGGCTATCATCGAAATTCGAGATACGGGGATGGGCATTAGCCGCAAGGAGCTGCGGCACGTTTTCAGGCCCCTTTACTCCACGAAGCCAAAGGGCACGGGATTATCGATGACGACCCGGGCATGTGCCGAGCGCTGACGCTACTCTTGCGTCACAGGTACTCGGTACAGCTCGCCTCGAGCGGAGAAGAAGGTCTGCGGAAAGCAGTACTGCTCAAACCGGACCTGGTCCTGCTCGACCTGAAGTTTCCCGAGACGAGTGGTATAGCGGTCCTGCGGGCCTTAAAGGAGAAGACGAGGGAGGAGATCTCGGTCATCGTTCTCACTGCTTACGGCAAGGTCCAGTCGGCGGTTCAAGCCATCAAATTGGAGGCAGTCGATTATCTGGAAAAACCTTTCGACAATGAAAGGCTCCGGCGTGAAATAGACCGCTTCTTTGCGGCGAAACGGTTTCCCAAAGAAGTGCCGATCCGGAACCAGATCATTGGGGAAAGTCCTCCAATGCATCGGGTCTGGGAGTTAATCGAGCGGTCCGGTCCTACTGATATCCCCATTTTACTTCAAGCGGAAACGGGCACCGGAAAAGAGCTCTTTGCCCGCGCCACCCACGAGATTTCCAAGCGAAGCCAAGGCCCATCGACCGTGGCGGGCTTCCCCACGAGTTGGAGGAGAGCGAACTCTTCGGATATGAAAAAGGGGCCTTCAGGTGGGTACAGTTTTTGGGGAGCAGGTCCTCTGTTGCTTTATGGTTCGGCAACCTCTTTTTGGACCCTTGAGATCACCCGGTGATATATGGATATTCCAATCAAAATTGTTACAAGAGCGATTA
Source organism: Acidobacteria bacterium AH-259-O06 (assembly GCA_027717865.1). GTDB lineage: Bacteria > Acidobacteriota > UBA6911 > RPQK01 > JADFOI01 > JALLOL01. The sequence continues at coordinate 1,785 of JALLOM010000222.1, forward strand.
CTTTGATAACGCTTCCGAAGAATTCAGTACTGAAATAGTATATCAGTCCGGAGGCGATAAATATAAGAAAACCTATCAGGATAAAAAATACAGACCACCTTAGACCTCCTTCCAATTTATTATACAGACTAAATGCGTGTGGACAAAGGTGTACACTGCTATTGACACCGGATATCCCACACGAAAGGCAAGGCTTTGGTGAATCGGTTGAAGGAGATTCTGCCCAGACAGCTGTTTGAGGTTCGACTTGAGGCCTGTTTGGGTTCCAAGGTAATTGCTGCAGAAAGAATCCCGCCGCAGCGAAAAAACGTGCTGGCCAAGTGCTACGGGAGGGACGTCACTCGCAAGCGCAAACTCCTGGAGAAACAAAGGAAAGGGAAGCGCCCCATGAAAGCGGTGGGCCAGGTGGAAATCCCACAGGAACCTTTCCTGAGCGTGCTTCGAGTGGGAGGGGAGTGAAGTTAATTGTGATTTGTGATTGTGATTTGTGATTGAGTTGTGAATTGTGATTAGTGAATTCTGAATTCACAAATCACAATTCACTAATCCACCCGCTTCAATCGGACTGGATAATCCACTTGATCCTTGATCCAGTCTAAAAAGCGATTCTGATCCTCAATGCTTTTTTGGGGAATCAATAGGCTGGGATCGCGCCATTCCTTCATCACAACAGCATCCCGGGTGAGAATTCTCACCCGCTTCCTGGGAACCAGAGTAGTCCATTGGTCGCCCGTTTGAGCATCGGTGTACAAAAGCCGGATCACAATATTTCTTGACAAGTTTTCAAGTGGCTTGAGAACGATTTGCCGGAATGCTTCCGTCTGCTTCGCCTCGGGCACATCTGGAACGCCGTCGCTCAAAAGGACAATGGCCAGAGGTTTCAAGATCAGTTTACGATTGCTCACCGTTTCACTGATATGGTGAAAAAAAGCATTGAAGTCCGTGATTACATTCTCTTTTTTCTTGGGGAAGATTTCCTTCAGTTTCTCATGGATTTCAGGAATCGTTTTGTATTCAAAAGTCTGAATCGGATAGAGAGTTTTTGCCTCTCCCACATTGGAACCTCCAATGGAGCCAACAAAGAGTTCTTTGGGCTCCTCCAGACCACCCAAACCCTTGAGGTGAGCGTAGAGGTAATGAGCCAGAAAATACAGGGAATCATCAAAGTACTTGCTCCGGAGAAAGGAACCGCTGATATCCACACCCACAAACAGAATCAGTCTCGGTTCTGGTTTGGAGAAAAAATTTTCAGGCAGACAACCCGTTAGGCAAAAAAACACAACGAAAAGAACAGAACAGGTGAATATTCTGGATTTCATTTTCAAAATCAAGCCCGTTTCTTGTTTCTGCTCGATGGGAATGCGTTTTCAAGTAAACCCTTCGAATCCATGATTTGGTCCAGACTGGTCAATGGAATTTCAAATAGTAGGATCGAGGTAAAAAGAAAAGTACAGAAATTCATGGAGGCAGCCAAAACCTGTAAGGGCGGGATCAAAAAGGCATGAAAAATCTCATTTCCCTTCTCCAGGGCCCATTCAATTTCTTCTCTCACCTGTCCGCTCAGCACAATCTCCAAAAGTTGTTTGCTTCCAGCCGGGGAGGATGCCTGTGAGCTTCCCCTCACACCCACCCCCTGGATGATCGCCATGATCATTGGGGTCCCATGACTGGCAAACAGCACCCAGGACATTCCCCGAATTCCTAACCATGCAGTCGCGGCAATGGCTAAAGTCCCAACAATTCCAAGTTCGAAATCACCCGAGGTGTGCTGAGCAAACCAGGGAATCAGTGAATCTACAAATTCTCTATAAAGAAAGACCACCTCAACAAAAAGAGCAACCAACTCGATGAGTCCAATTTTAATGATGGTGCCAATCTTTTTTGAGCTGAGCGCTTCGGCCCATGTGGAAAGAACAGCGTAACTTCCAAGGATCAAAAAAAACAGAAAAAGAAACAGGGGAATCCTTAGTAAAGCCTCCGGCATACTTTCACCCGTTAAACTGGATAGAGTGTCCATCACTAGAGGGGTCGTCACATAAGTGAAAACAGTGGCTTCAATCAGGCACCAAATGAAAGTCAATACCAGTGCGATCCATGGGATACCCTTTTCGAAAATACCTTCACCCACAATTTTGAATAGCCGAAATGGGATAAAAAATAAAACCTCAATTAAGACCCAAATCCCCACAACGACCAATTTCATCAAACCCAAAACAGCCGTAATAATTACAAGCAAAAACTTAAGAATCCCACCCCAAAATGAAAGGATGGCTTTTCCAAGGTCCCACCAGATCAAAAAAAATGTGATCACAAACTCAGGGCGGTGGGCGCGGAAAACAACAGAGAGCACGCAGGGAATGGTCACCCAACATGCCAGAATAATGGACAGAACCGGCAAAAGAAGAAACAACCTTTTGAATAATGCCAACCAGAAGGAGTCATTCGCTCCCAAGGCAAAAATCATGAATTCATGCTGGAAAAAAAGAGGAAAAAATAAAAGGGTTAAAATGACTTTCCAAGCACCGGACGCTGCATTTAACATGGTCTTCTGATCTCCCAAAAAATTAATGATCCGTTTCTATGCATCCATCCAATGGAGATTTCAGAATTCATTTGATGGATAATCATTTTTGCAAGAGAGAGTGGCTTGATCCCCGTTTATCGCGCATGGGAGCACGATTTCTTTTTCGTATTTTCGGGGCTTCTCAGTACTAATTTTGAGCGTCTCACCTTTCACTTCGAAATGAATATCGTCTTCGTTTACACCCGGCATATCACCGACCACCAGAACATGATCGTTTTCTTTCATGACATCAATTTCGGGTTCTCGGACATCTTCTATAACTGGTCCCTTGGCAGTCTTTTGAACTCTGTGACCAAAGGGTTCCACTTTGAATTCTGCTCCTGCTCTGTGTCTGCCAGGAAGGGATTCAACTCGCACCCCAAATGAGTACCGCCCCTTTCTTCCACGCTTCCCAGCTGGGTACTTAGCCTTAGGAAGCAAGCACTGTGCCAATTTTCAGCTATATTCGTGACCCAACGCAGTGAGCCAGATATAACTCTTTATTAAACAGTTAGTTATACTCTGTCTCGGGGATGAGTTTGTTAGTTAGAACGTACCCCGATTCTTCCAGCCAATGTCAACCCTGGTTTACCCCTGATTCACAATGTAGAGTAGCTTCGTATAATAGCGACAAGTAGTTACCGGCTTTTTTGAAAGTTGACAAAGGTGTACACTACTATTGACACCGGATATCCCACACGAAAGGATTAAGGACATACGATTTTTGATAAAGCTGCTTGACAGGAGTTCCTATTCAATGCTATATAGTATTAGCAAATAATATTGAGCGTTAGAAATTAATAGCAATGAAAGAATACCATAGACTGAAGGAAGAAATCCCGGCGCGGTTGATGGGCCGAAAGACGGCCTGTTCACCCTATCCACGGCCGCGGCGCGGCAAACAAACACGGAGGATTAAGAGCCATGTCGGATGAAAAAAAGAAAAAAGAGGAAGAGAAAGAGTTCGAGATTGACTTTGGCTTAGGCAAAGCTTCCTTTGGAGGCCTATTCGAAGGCCTGGGAAATCTCATTGAGTCCATAGGGAAGATTGCAAAAGAGGGTGGAGTAATCTCAGAGGAGGGGGAAATTACCGGACTTGGCGATAAGATCAAGGGAGTTTATGGCTTCACCGTGAGAACCATGGCTGGTGGTGAACCCAAAGTGGAGACTTTTGGAAACATCAAGAAGACAGCCAAGGGACCGGTTGTTGAAGAAGTTCGGGAACCTATTGTGGATCTCTTTGATGAAGAAGACCACATACTGGTAGTGGCTGAACTACCCGGAATTGACAGCAACGCTATCAAGCTTGAGGTGGAGAAGGACATTTTGACCTTATCTGCGGAGACAAGAGAAAGGAAATACCACAAGGAAATTGTTCTTCCCTCCGAGGTTGACGTCTCCACGGAAGAAATGACCTTCAAGAACGGGATTCTTGAGGTGAAGTATTCGAAAAGGCGATAGAAAAAGGTGCCGGTAAAGGAAGATAGATTAGTCTTAAAAAGTTTCTGAAGC
>JALLOM010000223.1 GCA_027717865.1 Acidobacteria bacterium AH-259-O06
ACGCCGGGGGAATTTTAGAAACGAGACTTGGATGAAAAGGTGGCCGCAAAATATCCCTATGAGCCGGGTTATCGGGCACCCATAATTTTCGAAGACGGCTCGGTGTTCGATAGTTAGATCATTCCTGACAAACTAGGTCTTGGCGCTTTGCAGGTGGGGACTTTGAATTTCGTTAGAATATTCGTTCTTGTTTACACACTGTCAATTGGACCAGCCTGTGTTTTGACCAGCGATCAGGAGCCCACCTCAGACCAAACAAAGTCACTCATCGATCTTCTCCCTCGTACCCAGCCAATTGAACCTGAGGATGCCTTGAAAACGTTTCAGATCGAGGAGGGGTTTCATCTGGAACTGGTCGCCTCCGAGCCGGAGGTCACCGACCCGGCTGCCATTGCCTTCGACGAAAACGGACGGATGTATGTCGCTGAATTGCGAGACTATCCGTACTATCCTCCAGAGGGACAACTTCCTTCCGGTCGCGTGCGACTACTCGAGGACAGCAACAGTGACGGCAGGTACGAGAAAAGCTGGATCTTCTGTGACCACGTCCAGTCTCCCAGCGGTATCACTCCTTGGAAAGGAGGGGTGTTCGTGGCCGCACCCCCGGAAATTCTATATCTCAAAGACACAGACGGCGACAATGTCGCAGACATCCGCCGCGTTGTCTTCACCGGTTTCGGCACCGAAAGAATTGAAAACACCATGAACAACCTTGAATGGGGACTAGACCATCTGATTTATGGTGCCAGTTCCAGTAATGCCGGTGAAGTTCGGCCTGCCAGCGAACCTCGGGCCGAGGCGATCCCGCTTCGCAGTCGTGATTTCCGCTTTGATCCAGTCAGCGGCCAATTCGAGCTGCAGGCTGGAACCGGTGACTTCGGTAATGGCTTCGACGATTGGGGTAACCGGTTTGTCTGCAACGCCGGTACGGTCATCATGCATGCAGTTCTGCCAACCCGTTATCTGGCTCGAAATCCTTACCTGGTCGCCCCTCGAGGGCTCAAGAATCTCTTGAAGAGCGAAGGTCGTGGACGGGTTTACCCGATCAGTGCGCCGGAGCCCTGGCGGACGGTGCGGCAGACGTTTTGGGATCGCTGGGTGAACACCACACACCACATGCGAGCCTCCCGGTTTCCGTCGTCCGAGCTGGCACCACAGGGATTCGTTACCGGGGCGGCCGGGGTGAAGATCTATCGCGGATTGGCGTACCCTCAGCCGTACCGGGGCAACGCATTCACCGGTGAAGTGGCGGGTAACCTGGTGATTCGCACGGTTTTGCACCCGGACGGTGCGAGCTTCCGTGCTGAGCGCGCCAGTACCGAAAAGGAGTTTCTTGCTTCAACGGACAATTGGTTCCGGCCGGTCAACTTCGCCAACGCAGCCGACGGCTGCTTGTATGTGCTGGACATGTACCGCGAGACCATTGAAGACCCCACGGCCATTCCTGAGGACATCCTCCAGCACCTCGATGTGTACAGCGGACAGGATCGAGGCAGAATCTATCGGATCGTTCCAGATGGATTTCGTCTTCCAGAGCCGCCTCGCTTGGGCAAGGCCACTACCGCGAAGCTGACGGCTATTCTTGAACACCCGGATGCTTGGTGGCGCGAGACTGCCCACCGGCTTCTCTTCGAGCGGCAGGACAAGTCGGTTGTAAAGGCACTGAAGCGTCTGTCTCGTACCTCGGACGTTCCCCAGGCCCGGCTGCATGCCCTGTGGTCGTTGGAAGGGCTTGGGGAGTTGGATGAAGCCACCCTGTTGCTGGCCTTGAAAGATGGGCATCCGGCAATACGCGAGCACGCTGTGCGTTTGGCGGAAGGACGCTTGAAAACTTCGGTAAATCTTTGCGAGAGAGTGCTGGCGCTGGCTGAGGATCCCGATCCACGGGTTCGCTTCCAGACGGCGTTTAGCCTTTCAGTTGTGGATCAACAGAAAGCCGTCGACGCCGTCTGGCAGATTGCTCGTCGCGACGCAGCAGATGAGTGGAGTCGGACCGCGATTCTTTGCGCCGTGCCCACCCGGGCTGCCACCCTATTGAAGACCCTGATTGCTGATCCGCAGTTTTTTAACCAGTTGGGGGCGGCTGTTTTACTGAGGGAATTGGCGGCATTGGTGGGCGCGCGTAACGATCTGCGCGAAGTATCGAGCTTGCTGGCAACAACCCTGGATCAGGCCTTGAGCGAAGATCCCCAGCTGCGGAGAGACATCATGTTGGGCCTGGCTGAGGGCTCGAGCCGTGCGGGCCGTTCGCTTGGAACGCTGCTTGAAGACCCTGCCTTGGACTTGGAGTCAATTCGGGATGGGCTGAACACGCTATTTGAGGAATCAGCACAGGTCGCGCGCGACACGGATCGACCACCAGATACACGATTGTCAGCCATCCAGCTGATGGGTTTCGCCCCTGACGAACAGGCTACCAGCGTGCTGGACGAGTTGCTCACTGCCCGCGAGCCCAAGGAGGTTCAATTGACAGCAGTGCGGGCTCTGTCAACTCAACGCCGTGCCGAAGTCGGTCAATTGCTCGTCAAACACTGGCGCAGTTTCTCACCCCCGATTCGTCGCGAGGTGGCCGAGGCACTATTCAGTCGGGCCAATCGCCTGCCCGCTCTCCTTGATGCTCTCGAGCAGGAACAGGTTCCCGTGCGACAACTGGATCCCATCCGGCGAGAAGCTCTACTCAAGCACCGCGATCCCTCCATCCGGCGCCGGTCCGAAAAACTGCTCGGCGAGCAACGGACCGGCGATGCCAACCCAGAAACCACTTAGAATTGCGCTTCCCAAAGGCTGGCCCTGGCATGTCAAGTCAGCCGTCATCCAGATTATCTCACTGGCTCACTTCTCAATTACCTATGGCACAGCGACAGAGGAAAGAGTCTTTGGCCGAAGATGAAATATCAGGGAGCGTAGCAGGTGACAAAGCCCAGTTTGGACATCCGGGTGAAGTCCTCATCCAGCGACCAGATCTCACCCTGGTTCTGGGCAACTATGGAAGCAATTAAGAGGTCCGCGACTCCAAAGCCTTGGCCGCGCGCTCGCGACCGCGTGACCCATCCTTCGATCAGGGACCAGGCCTGCTCCGAAGGCGTGTACAGGGGAAGTGCTGAGAGCAGACGTCGAAACCGAGGCAGCTGCTTTCCGGAAACGCCAGAGAGTAACTCGATCCAGACCGGAACGGCCAAAGCGACCCGATCCTGGTCCAAAAGGTCATTCAGTTTTGTCACCAGCTCTTCAGGGGAGGCTCGAAAATAGCCAATCCAGACAGATGTATCAACAAAAATCATCTTCGTTTAGGTGGGCGTCTGCGAGAGGAAGGAATATCGATCTCGAGGCGGACGTGGCCCGACATGGCCTTCAGTTCTTCGATACGCCTGCGCCGAATCAGTTCTCTCAAAGAGAGAATAACGGTGTCGGTTTTGGACTTGAAACTGAGGAGTCTCTGAGCCTCCTGAATCAGCTCCTCAGGAATATCCAGGGTCGTTCGCATATAAATACTTTAAGCTTATATGCTTGTAGATGTCAAGATCCCTCCCAATCCCGCATATTTGGCATAGAGATTTCCAGACCATCCTCCGGTTTCATCGACCCGCTGTGCCGCATGGGGCTGGAGCCTTGAGGTGGAGTGCTCAAGAACGCCGTCCTCAACTGGTTTGAAGAACTCAGCGGCTGGTGCCCATGGGAGAGTGACTTCATCTAAAATGTCGTAGGTAGAATCGTCCCGTCTATCTTACCTAGCGTAAGCTCCATGTCCGCAACGAATCTACCCAGCGCTCCCCGCGGGCAGGAGAGCCAGCTACCTTAAACAACATATCCATGGCCGGCGGCCGAGCATTCGTGTTCCACGGGCGATCAGAAATAATTTTTTGGCGCACCCACGACTGTGCAAAGTGTGGTAGAAAGATGGTCAGGTCCAACCATGCTTCAGGCAAAAAGAATACTAACCGAGCTAAAGAAGCTGGATGTCAGCCACGTGGTTGGGATTCCTGACAATTCATCGGCAGCGCTGTTTGACCTTCTCCATCGAGACGGTGAAATACAATTAGTGAAGGTGACCCAGGAAAGTGAGGCATTCGCCATTGCGGCAGGTGTCTGGATTGGGGGTAAGACACCCGTGGTTCTAATTCAGAATACTGGATTTTTGGGGACTGGAGACAGCTTTCGGGGAACTGTGATGCGAATGAGAATTCCCCTGCTCTGTTTCATTACTTACCGGGGTTACACCAAAATGGTGGCTCGTCGGCTCGATCCAGATAGTACGACACTGGACGCCGAACTGCTCAGCGATTCCGGGTTAGACTCAGCAGCGCTCATCACTGAATCTACCCTGAAAGCATGGGGGGTGCCTTACTACTCCTTAGATCAAGATGATGAGGTGAGCAAGGTTTCCTTGGCTTTCGCCCAAGCGAAAGCACTTTCACAACCAGTGGCTTTGTTGATCCCGCGCGAAGTAGCTTAGGCTTTAAAGGGCGCACACCTTGAGTTTTTCGTTTTTGGTGCCCAAAAACGAAAAACTCAAGGTCTGACCCCTTATGACCCCTTATGAAGAGGGAAAACAGATCACGTGTGTGCTTGAAGAAATATGCTAACCAAAGATCAGTTGCTTCAACCTCTGGCCCGGATTCGAAAGGATGAGGTGGTGGTGACTACGATGGGCATCGTCCGACCGTGGGCAAAATTTTCTCAGAGTGCGCTAGACTTCGCCTCTGCCGACAGTGCTATGGGGCATGCGGCAGATTTAGCCTTGGGAATTGCTCTGGCTCAACCCCAGCGAAAAGTTATCTGCTTAAACGGTGATGGAAGCATGTTGATGACGCTGGGATCTCTGGTTACGGCTGTGGAGTCCGGGGCACGAAACTTCATTCTTTTTGTAGTCCAAAATGACACTTATGAAGTTACCGGTAATCAATCTATCCCGGGCGCGGGCCATCTGGATTTTGTGGCAATAGCTCGCGGAGCCGGTTTTAAGCGTACCTATTTCTTCGACGATCCCAAGCACTACAAAGCGTGCTTGAAGGAGGTCTTGAGCGGCCCGGGACCAGTGTTTGTGGCCGCAAGAGTGCAAAAAGGAACAGAAGGGCCACTGAGTCGAGGTCCAAAAGTTAAAGAGTCTTACCTGAAGCCATCTTTAGCAGAGTCGACCCATGAGATGAGGAAGGTGTTGACTGAAGCGGCCACGAAGTATGGCGCCAATTCAAATCTCGCAGGTCAATAGTACGCACCCTTCCGATGGGCATTCAATTCTCGGCCTTCTCAATTTCTGGGCAGCATTCACAATCCGGATCTGATACTCTACCGCATCAAGCCGAGTCGTGTCCGCTACATGCAGGAATAGGCGCTTGAGTACTACGATGTGCCATTAGAGCCAACATCCTGAGGCGCGACCCGGGTGAAAGGAAGGGTCATGATCGATCGCAGGAAATTCATGTCGCTGACCGGAGGCGCCGCCGGCAGCGCCGCCCTGACATCCGCGTGTTCGCCCGGTACCTCTGACGGTGCCGACAAAAAGGCGGGCTTGGGCAAGAACAAGAAAGTGCTCATGCACGTCGGAACGCAGCGGGGACCCACAAACGACGAGATGCTGCAATATTTCAAGCGCCACGGTGTCAACCATATCTGTGGCTATCCGCCGGATCCAGGTCCGCGAGGTCACTGGTCAGTAGAGGATCTCGAGAAAACGCGTGATTTGTGCGAGCGACACGGCATTAGCCTGGATTTGGTTCAGCTGCCTTTCTTGCGCTCCTCTCACGTCGATCGAACTGCGCGTCCTGCCATTATGTTGGGCGAGAACCCGGAGCGTGACAAAGATATGGAAGACATTTGCATCATGATCAAGAACTGCGCCGCGGTGGGGATTCCTGCC
>JALLOM010000224.1 GCA_027717865.1 Acidobacteria bacterium AH-259-O06
GGTGATTCAAAGAGGCCAGCAGCTGCGCCTCACGCTCAAAACGGGCCAGTCGCTGCGGATCTTGGGTGAACTGCTCAGGGAGAACTTTGATGGCGACTTCGCGCTTCAGGGTGGTGTCCTCGGCTCGATAGACTTCTCCCATGCCGCCTTGGCCGAGTTTCTCTAGGATCTTAAAATGGCTGATGGTCTTGCCGACCACAGTTTATCTCCTCCCTGGGTGTGCGACCTAACTTCTTGTAGATGGTAGACCTTCAGGGGGTGAAAGGCAATTGGGAATTGCCAGGGTTTTATCAGCCGTCGCTTTCAGCGTGCTGCGCAAATGCTCCTGACCACCACGCCAAAATGTACCGATATTTTGAGAGGATCGGAGAACGCAGGATTAAAGCCTGCAAACAACTTTCGCTGATAAAGGCCGAACCGTCAACCCTGAAATTTCCTGAAAATTTTTGGGAATTTTTTTGGGAATTTTTTTATGCTGGGTTTTCCACTGTAAGTTTCCCAAATCGAAAACCGCAACCACAATATATAGTGTGCGCGTAGCTGGGCAGCCAAAACCTATAGAGAAGAAGACACTCTCCCAGGGGTTATTCCCTGGAACGTGACTCCTACCCCTTGGCGATTGCGTTTGCATCTGGTAGCTGACAGCTGACAACTGAGTGCAGCGGACCCCAGACCCCACGGCGACAGTCTGGCCCGGCCTGGTTACCCTCTCCGCCCGGCACCCAGGCAGACTGAAGCAAAGAAAAAAATGAGCACGTATGCATTTTTCCCTTGACAAGCCTAATCTTGTTTAGGATAATACGTATATGGTCGCAATACTGCCTTGTCCTTACTGCCACCGAGAGATCCCCTTGAGCTTGTATGCCAAACACTTCGCTGCTGAGGGTGGTCGCACTGGTGGTCGTTCTCGTTCTGCTGCAAAACAGCAGGCTTCAAGAGAGAACGGGAAGAAAGGCGGACGGCCAAAGAAACGTTAACCCGGTGGAAATCGGGACTGCCAGTTGCTGGTAACAACTGACAATCCCTGACCACCACAACCTACTAAGGAGGTTGTTATGGCTGCAAACAGTCTAGCCTACGAAGTCATCACTGACAAAATCCTGGAAAAGCTTGAGCAGGGAGTTATTCCCTGGCGACAGCCCTGGTCAACAGAGATGCCTAAGAACGTGGTATCCAAGAAAGCGTATCGCGGTATCAACGTTTTTCTGCTCGGCTCCATGGGATATGCCAATCCTTATTGGTTGACATTCCGGCAGGCGAAGCAGCTGGGCGGACATATCCGACGCGGTGAGAAATCAACTCCCGTTATCTTCTGGAAAGTTTACGAGAAGGACACCGGTGAAGTAGCCGAAGACGGAGAGTCCATCGTCAAGCGAATGCCGGTCTTGCGCTATTACTCAGTGTTCAACGTCCAGCAATGCGAAGGAATCCCGGAAGACAAGATACCGGCCCTGGAGAATGCCCGAGACTTTCAGCCAATCGAAGAGGCCGAAAAGACAGTCCAGGGCATGCCTAATCCCCCGAAAATCGAACACAGAGAAGCTAGGGCCTTCTATCGGCCCTCTGTGGACACCGTGAACATGCCACAGACCGAAGCTTTCACGGGCGACGAAGAGTATTACTCGACCCTCTTTCATGAATTGACTCACAGCACTGGCCATCAATCCAGACTGGGGCGACTGGATACGGACAACCTGGCCCCGTTCGGCTCCAAAGACTACAGCCAGGAAGAACTGGTTGCCGAGATGGGCGCCGCTTTTCTGTGCGGACACTGTGGGATCGTGGATCGCATCCTTGACAATTCGGCTTCCTACATTGCCGGCTGGCTCGGCCGGCTGCGCAGCGACGAGAAGCTGATCGTCATTGCCGGCGCCCAGGCTCAGAAAGCAGCTGATTTTATCCTGAATCAAGGAGGACGCGACCATGACTAAGACAGCCCTGTATGCCCGAGTGAGCACCCGAAACAATGGCCAGGATCCTGAGACTCAGCTTTTGGCCCTACGGCAATATGCCAAGGCGCGGAGGTTTGAAGTCTTCGAGGAATACGTCGATATCGGCATCTCCGGTGCCAAAGAGAGCAGGCCGGCACTGGATCAGTTGATGAACGATGCACGAAAACGCCGATTTGATGCTGTGCTTGTGGCCAGGTTTGATCGCTTCGCCAGAAGTACCCGGCATCTGGTCCTGGCCTTGGAGGAGTTTAGCGCGCTCGGTGTCGATTTCCTCAGCCTGTCTGAATCGATTGACACCAGCACACCCATGGGCAAGATGGTCTACACGGTCATTGCTGCCGTGGCGGAGCTCGAGCGGTCTTTAATTCGTGAACGAGTGGTGATGGGCCTTCAGAATGCTAAGGCCAAAGGAAAGCAGTTGGGAAGGCCTACCGGGACCAGAGCCAATGTCCGCAAAATTCACAGACTCAAGGATCAGGGATTGAGCCTCAGGGGAATAGCCGGCCAACTGAATGTCTCCAAAAGCACCGTCTCCCGTGCCCTGAAGGCTGTCCCATAAAACTCCACCAAACGAGGGAGCCAGAACCCGCATGTTTGCTGGCTCCCTTTCCCTCAAATAGCCGTCCCGTAAATCATCTGTTTTTTGGGCCGACGTCTTGATTCGATGCAGTGCGAAGCAAACCAGAAGTGACTGGCGACGAGCGATTGAAGTTATAGAAAGTCTAGATGGTACGCATATGCGTACCTCGGGAGAAATCGGACAAGGAGACAACGGGCAATTCAGGCAGCCGCTCCCTTCTTCGCTTTTTCCCCCGCCTTCACAAGCCGAGTCGCAAAGAACTTGTTGCGGAAATTCTCCACCTGTTTGAAAGCTCTCTTGGCTGCATCGAGCTTGACTCCTTGGGCTGCTTCCCAATAATCATGGGCACGAAAAGCGCATTGTTCAGGACAGAACAGTTCAACTTCTTTGGCTTTCTGCGCTAATTCTTGTGCGTCCACAAGAGATTGATCTTCCAGAAGCCGTCCGCATCCATCGCAATAGAATCGAACCATTTATCCCTTTTGTTTATCGCGTAGCTTCTTCCTGGCCCTATCCCTGCTACGCAGCTCCTCCTCCAACTCGTCTAGCTCCTCTATGGAAAGCCCGGACAGCTCATCCACCATCGCCATCATCTCTAGGTGTAGATGGGCATGTTGATGTGAGACATCCTTCCCCGTGGGGAAAGCGCCGTGCAGTTTTAAGGTTGTATTGGCGGCACGCAGACGGATATTGTGGTCTGGACCCGTCTTGCTTTTGTCGGCCTCCAGGCCATCCTTAATCGCTCGCAGCGCGTCTTCCGCCTTTAATTCGACCTTTCGCATGAGCTTATCGATTTCTTGGCGGATGTAAGGTTTGGTAAGGTTCTCGCAACCTATGACCTTTGCAGTGTTGTAATCCTGTGTGTCATAGGCTTGCAGAGCGGCCTGAGTGGCATTACCGCCGGTTTCCGCATAGGCTTGAATGAAGTGCCACTGTTTGGCTGTTGGCTGTCTTTTCATTAGTTCACAACCTTACCATGCTCGTATGGCTGAATGCGACGGCTGACAAGAGCTTGCCGGCATGTTGGTCACAAAACACCTTAAGTGAGTGATGTGCTTTACACACGCTACACAACGGCGCGTCACACCCTGTTTGGTATTATTTAGAGGTAATCAAAGTTCTACTAAGCTTTTAACGAGCTTCTTTTGGCAATGGATTCGGTCGGGTGTTTTGCATTATTACGGTCCCCGATGATGCGGCTGATCTTACTGAACCGCTTGGTACTAAGCCTAAATTCTGGTTTCGGAACAATGATGGAGTCGAGTGTCTCTTCAAAGAGAGGACGCGTAACACTGGGGAGGACTGGTCTGAGAAGGTTGCCTGCGAGCTGTGCAGTTTGCTGGGACTTCCCCACGCAAGCTATGATTTTGCGACTTACAGAGGCCGTAAAGGCGTGGTTAGCCCCACGTTTGTCCCGGATCGTGGGAGGCTCGTACCTGGGAATGAGTTGTTGGCAAGTCTTGTCAAGGCGTACCCAGGAAAGAGGTTCTTCGGTGTTAGCCAACATACGCTGCGTCTCGTGCTGAAGATCGTGAAGCTTGACGCAGTACAAGTTCCGCTAGGCTATGAGCCCTTTTCAGGTGTAGACTCGGCAGTTGACTTCTTTGTTGGCTATCTGATGTTAGATGCATGGATTGCCAATCAGGACCGGCATCACGAGAACTGGGCTCTCATAGTCACCAGAGAGAGGACGACACACTTAGCTCCGTCCTATGATCATGCCTCTAGCCTAGGGAGAAACGAGACTGAAGCGAATCGAGAAGACAGGCTAACTACTCGTGATGTGGGGCGATCAATGGAGCGCTACGTGGAAAGGGCTAAGTCTGCGTTTTTCGCATCGCCTTCGGGCAAGAAGCCAATGCCAACGTTGGAAGCCTTTCAGGAAGCCGCAAAGCTGAGGCCAGAAGCTGCGAAATCATGGATCGAACGCCTTGAACAAGTGTCTTCTCGTGAAACGAGATCGATATTTGAGCAAATACCTGAGGGCCGCATAACTTCGGTTGCGATTGAGTTCGCCCAAAAGTTGCTTGAATTGAACCGACAGCGAATTGTAACGGTGGGAGAAGAATTGAGATGAAAATTCTATACTTAGCTTGGCAGGACCCCGACAGCCGGCGCTGGTTTCCTGTAGGGCGATTGACCAGCAACGACGTGTACCGCTTCGTGTACACCAAAGGAGCCAAGGAGTCTCCCAACTTTATTCCGTTTGGGAGGATGACACGCTTAGACACCATTTACGAATCAGGAGAGTTGTTTCCGTTGTTCGCGAATCGTTTACTCCCTAAGACAAGGCCAGAATATAAGGATTTCCTTCACTGGTTAAACTTGCAGGAGAATGAAGCTGACCCCATTGCGCTGTTGGCACGTACTGAAGGAATTAGAAAAACGGATTCATTGATGGTATTTCCATGTCCAGAACCGGATAGGGACGGTAAGTATAACGTTCACTTTTTCAGCCATGGCATTCGCTACCTGCCAGATCATGCGATCCAGCTAATTAATAATCTCCGTCCTGGGGCCCAACTCTATTTGATGCCTGATCCTCAGAACCCACATGATAAATTTGCGATTTCATTGCGAACTGGTGATCCGGCGACAATCGTTGGCTACTGCCCTCGCTATATGACTGGAGACTTCCATCATGTCTTGGATGCCTGCGATCCCAATAAAGTTGGCGTAGCTGTCGAGCGGGTGAACCGCGATGCTCCTATTCAGCTGCGCTTATTGTGCCAAATGACCGTTCACTGGCCAGAAAACTTTCAGCCATGTTCCACCGAACTTTACGAACCGCTCGCTTAGCAACCAATTTCGGTCAGCGGGGGCATGTGATCAACTGACTGTACCCTCTCTTCTCTTCTTTCCGGACTCAGCCCGGAAGTCAAACGCAACACATTACCTATCACCTTTTGAACTTTCCGGTAAGTTTCCGGGATGTTTGTCCGTCCTTGTAGGATGATCTGTTAAAATGCAAGGGAAGACCTGGCCCACACATATGAGTGGCAGGGCTGCGGTTGCTTGCCCAATCACGGCCCCCGCCAGGTCTGTTATTTCGTTAGGCAAGTGACGATATATGGCGCACAAAGCAAAAAAACCCAGTCACTTAAAAAACCCTCCCCGTTGTCCAGATTGCGGAACCGAGAGGGACGCCAGATTCATCAGACGCTCTGCGAAGCCTGTGGCCATTGAGTGCATCGCCTGTGAAATAGTTCGCCCTTGTTGTCCAGAATGTGGATCCTCCAAAGTAAGACGCACGAAAGACCAAGGCGCTCTCGAGTGTGTGCCGTGTAATGCAGTT